>JAUXNL010000451.1 GCA_030684415.1 Moraxellaceae bacterium
ATGTTGATGGCGAACTCTTTCGTGTCTTCCGGAATGCGCACCTGGCGCTGGGTGAGAATGAATTCGCCGTATTCGCGGTCGAGCGTGAAGCAATCAACGCCCTGCCCCAGCGTCAGCACCAGTTGCGTGGATGGGCCGTACACGGCATAGCCGGCGCAGACCTGTGCGGTGCCGGGCTGCAAAAAGTCGCCGGCGCACACTTCGTTGTCGTCGGCCTTTTTCAGCACCGAGAAAATGGTGCCGACGGAGATGTTCACGTCGATGTTGGACGAGCCGTCGAGCGGGTCGAACAGCAGCAGGTAATCGCCTTGCGGGTATTCGGTGGGAATCAGGTAGATCTCGTCCATCTCTTCCGAGGCCATGGCGGCGAGCGTGCCATTGGTCTGCTTGGTGCGGATGAGGATGTCGTTGGAAATCACGTCGAGCTTTTTCTGCGCTTCGCCCTGCACGTTCTCGGTGCCGGCACCGCCGAGCACGCCGGCCAGCTCGCCTTTGCCGATGGCCACGCCGATGGCCTTGCAGGCGCTGGCCACGCTTTCCACGATCAGACGCAAATCGTGGGTGATGACGAGGTTGGTGCGCTGCTGCTCAACGAGGTAGCGGCTCAGGGTGACGCCGTTCATGGCGGGCTCCGGTGATGCAGGTGGGGGATGTCGGACAATCCGGGTGGCGGATTATGGCCCGGAAAGCCGCACAGGCCAACGCGAACCGGCGTTGCCAGCGCTCGTGCCGGCAGACGCGCGGGTCAGGATGGGCAGGGTCCGGCGTCAGAGCCCAGGTCAAGACAGAGGTTTGACGGCGCGGCGCTGGCCGCTGCGCACCGCGTCGCGGTACTGGCGCGGGGTATCGCCGGTCCAGGCCTTGAAAGCGCGGGTGAAATTGGCCGGGTCGCGGTAGCCGAGCCGGGTGGCGATCTGCTCGACACTGAGCCGGCCTTCTGCCAGCAACAGCTGTGCTTCTTCGCGGCGGATGGAGGCGAGCAACTCGGAAAAGCTCACGCCGTGTTCGGCGAGCTTGCGCTTGAGGCTGCGCGAGGACATGCAGCAGCGGCTGGCCACCGTGTCCAGATCGGGCATGCGCGAGAGGTCTTCGCCCAGCAGCGCCCGCACACGCGACACCAGCGGCTGGCTCGACAGCGCGGCCAGCTCGCGCTCGCACTGCTCGCGTGCCAGCGCCGAGGCGGTGGCGTCGGCCATCATCAGCGGCGAGTCGAGCAAGGCGGCGGGAAAGCGCAGTTGGTGCAAGGGCATGCCGTAGCGGATCGGGCAGGGCAACAGGCTGGCGCAGTGTGCGTAATACGCAGGCTCCGGGTAATTGATACGGATTTCCGCGCCCATGGCAGGCAGGCCGGTGATGTAAGCGCCCGCGTGGCAGAGCCCGACCAAGAGGCTCTCGAAGGGAAAGGCGAACGGCGGCGCAATGTCGACCATGCTGTCCACCTGCACCACCGCCGTGTCGTCCTCAATAAAGAAGGACAGGCGCAGCGCACCGCTGCGGGTAGTGAAGTATTTCTCCACCAACATGATGGCTTCGCCAAGCGTGGCGCTGGTCATGACGGCGTAGCCGAGAAAGCCGTGGGCGGAGAGCTTGAGGTGGAGGCCGAAGTGGTAGCCGAGCGCGGGCTCGCCGGTCAGGCGCAAGGCCTGATCCACGATGGCATTGAACTCCAACGGCGTCAGGCGGGTGTCGGAAGGTGGCGCCGGCTCCCTTGCCAACACCGTGCCGGCCATCAGCTCTTCCGGGGCCACATGCCAGCGGCCACACAGCTCGGCCAGCAGGCGGGCATAGGTAATGGGGATGGCGGGCTGGTGCAAGGCGACGGTTGACATCAATCTGGCCTGTTTTGATGGTTATTGGCCTTCGGTGACCTAGGCGGCCCCCGAAAACGCTGGCAATACTTACATCACTCAATGACACATTCAACAGAGTGACAGAATGTGTTGATTTTCCGCTGACTGGTTCAGCGTCCAACGGCCCGCCCGAGCGTCATTCGGGGTGATGGCCGCCAAGCGCAAAGAACGGCAGCCGTACCACCACCGGAGACACGAGATGACCGCGCAAGCCCAGATCAAGGCCAGCTTTCCCGTCCGCCGCATGGATTTCGGTTTCGAGGGCGTGCCCAAGTACTGGTTCCACAACGACCCGTTCTTGACGCACTTCCTGAGCAACCTGTCGTCCTTGTTCCCGGAAGGTGAGTTCTTCTTCGTCACCAGCATGCGCAACATCCGCGACAAGATCGATGACCCGGTCATGCAGAAGGAAATCAGCGCCTTCATCGGTCAGGAAGCCATGCACTCCAAGGAGCACAAGGTCTTCAATGACTACGCCACCGCTCAGGGCATTGACGTCGATTACTTCCATCGTCGCGTCGGCAAGCTGCTCAAGTTCGGCCACAAGATCCTCTCGCACCGCCAGCAGTTGGCCGTGACCTGCGCGCTGGAGCACTTCACCGCCACGGTTGCCGCCCAGCTCATGCGCCGCGAAGACCAGACCAACGAGATGCACGATCCGGTCATGCGCAAGATGTGGCTCTGGCACGCCATCGAAGAGTCCGAGCACAAGTCGGTCTGCTACGACGCCTACCAGCGCTTGTACACCGACTACCCGACCCGTGCCGGCACCATGGTGGTCGCCATGATCATCCTGTCCGCCGTCGTCGCCGACCAGCAGGTGCGCCTGATGGCAAAAGACGGCCAGCTCTTCAACTTCAAATCCTGGGGCAACGGCCTCTGGAAGCTGTTCGGCTACAAGGGCTTCATCACCCAGGTGTTGCCGGAACTGTTCGACTACTTCCGCCCCGGCTTCCACCCGGAAGACCACGACAGCGAAGCGCTGGAACAGAAGTACAAGGCTGAACTCGGCTTCCAAGGCTGAGGCGCTGTACAAATCCCGGACAATCTTGTCATTCACAGGCGCAGTTAATCAAGACTGGCCTGTGGTGACAAGAACTTGGCACCGCGCGGCCTAACGGCTACGCAGCGGTAGGCAAATACTCAAGCCATACCGTGCCAAGGAGCCTCCCTCATGAATGCCAAGGTCAACGCTGCGCCGAAGCGCAACTTTCCCAAGCGTACCAACCAGAGCGACATCCAGCCTCGGCGCATGGACTTCGAGTTCGATCCAGCCATGCCGCGCTACTGGTTCGGTGGCGACCAGTTCAAGACCATCCTGCTGACCGCCCTCTCCTGCACCTTCCCGGAAGGCGAGCGCTTTTTTGTGCGCTCGGTGCGCCACTACCAGCCGCGCATCACCAACGAAAAACTGAAAGAAGAAGTGAAGGGCTTTATCGGGCAGGAAGCGCATCACGGCAACGAACATGAAGTGTTCAACGCACTGATGCAGAAAAAAGGCATTCCCACCCAGAAGGTGGTGGACTTTGTGTTCAACGGCATCCGCTGGCAGGAAAAGCATCTGTCGCCCGAGCGCCGCCTGGCCAAGACCTGCGCACTGGAACATTTCACCGCCATGCTCGCCGAAACCATGCTCGAAGACCCCGAGTTCTTGAAGGGGATGGACGAGAGCATGTTGCCGCTCTGGCTCTGGCATGCGGTGGAAGAAAGCGAACACAAGTCGGTTGCTTTCGATGTGTATCAGGAGCAAGTGGGCAACTACTGGGTGCGCACCAGCGAAATGGCGGCGACCACACTCGAGTTCGCCCTGTTCACCGCCTTCCACTACTACCAGTTGCGCTCGGAAATGGACGACAAGCCGGACTGGAAGTCGGTAATCAAAGGGTTCAACTGGATGCTCGGCAAGCCCGGCTTCCTGCGCAAGCTTGGCCCGGCGTATCTCTCGTATTACAAGCGCGACTTCCATCCGTCGCAGCGCGACAGCCGTCATTTGCGGGAAAGCGGCCTGCGCAAGCTGGCCAGCATGCTCAAGCGCCCGGAGCTGCTGGAAGTGCTTTCATGAAAAAGGCCACGTTCGCCTCCAGCGGCATCACCGTACGGCGCATGGATTTCGATTTTGCCGGCGTGCCACGGTACTGGGTCGACAACACCCCGTTCCTGACGCATATGCTGAATGCGCTGTCGGCCACCTTTCCGGTGGGCGAGCGTTTTTTTGTGGAGAGCGTGCGGCATTACCGCGACCGCATCAGCGATCCGCAACTGAAAAAAGAAGTCAGCGCCTTTATCGGCCAAGAAGCCATGCATGCCAAAGAGCATGACAGCTACAACCAGTATGCGCGTGCCCACGGCATCGACCTTGAGCGCATCGAAAAGGAAATTGCCGGGCGCATTGCGTTTCTGCAGAAAAACGCGACGCCCGAACACCAGCTTGCCGTGACCTGCGCGCTGGAACATTTCACCGCGATCATGGCCGAGGGCTTTCTCGACAATCCGGAAATGTTCGAAAAAATGGACCCCGCCATGGTCAAGCTCTGGCTCTGGCATGCCGTGGAAGAAAACGAGCACAAGGGTGTGGCCTTCGACGTGTATCAGGAGCAGGTGGGAGACTACTGGCTGCGGGTGCGCGTGATGGCGTTGACCACGGTGATGTTCACCGTCAATCAGGCGCGCTTTCAGGCCCGTCTGCTGCGCGAAGATGGTGAGCTGAAGCCGGCCGCCTGGCTCAAAGGCATGAACCGGCTGTGGGGCCGTCGGGGCTGGTTCCGGCAGATGATTCCGGCCTACTTCGAGTACTACCGCCCCGATTTCCACCCCTGGCAAAGCGATACCCGCGCGCTGCTGGACCACTGGAAGCGCGAGTTGCAACTGGATGAGCAGGCCGTGCATCACAAGGGCAAGGCAGCCGCCTGAGCGGAGACGATTTGACGATATGAAGAGGCGGCGCTCGATGCCGCCCGACTGTTTTACCCTCGTTGGCCCCGGCGGGTTCCGTTCCCCCCGGGGTCATTTTTTTGGGGCCGGCCAAGCGGCCAACGGGATAGGGGGGTGTGCAGGCGGGAGAGAAGGACAAGGCGCCATGGCCACCGTCAAGACTGACGCTGCTGGCCCGCACTCGTTAGAATCGCGCCCCTGAAAAGCAAACACCCCCGTCGTTGCGGTCGGACGACGAGGGCGTGTGCCGTGCCATGCGATAGGGGGGCGTGCATGGCATGCGAGAATTCTACGCGCGGTGGGCGCGGTGCGAACTGCGGCTGATTGTCGCAGCCACTGCGCAGGCTTGTCCTCTATGTTGTTGCGCCTTCTATTGTTGCCCCGACTCTTGCCCTGATCGATTACCCGGAAGTGCCCTGTGACTGATCTGAATCCCCGCCAGCGCGAAGCCGTCCGCCATATCAGCGGGCCCTTGCTCGTGCTCGCGGGTGCCGGTTCCGGCAAAACGTCGGTGATTACGCAGAAGATTGCCTACCTGATTCAGGAGTGCGGCATTTCGGCGGCAAAGATTGTGGCTGTCACGTTTACCAACAAAGCCGCGCGCGAAATGAAAGCGCGTGCCGGCAAGCTGGTGCAGGGCGCGGAAGCGCGCGGGCTCACGGTCTCTACCTTTCATAATCTGGGGCTCAATATCCTGCGCCGCGAAATGGCGCATTTCGGGCTCAAGAGTGGCTTCTCCATTTTTGATGCCGAAGATTCGCGCAGCTTGATCGGCGAGCTGCTGCATCAGGAAAACGCCAGCGACAAGATTGATTTGATCCGCAATCTGGTGTCGTCGTTCAAGAACGACCTGATCTCGCCAGAAGAAGCCGTGAGCCGCGCCGAGAACGAAGGTGAATTGCTCGCGGCCAAAATCTACGAGGTGTACAACCGCCACCTGCGCGCTTACAACGCGGTGGATTTTGACGACCTGATCCTGCTGCCCACTACCGGCTTTCGCGACAACCGCGAACTGCGCGAACGCTGGCAAAACCGTGTGCACTATCTGCTGGTGGATGAATACCAGGACACCAACTCGGCGCAGTACCTGCTGGTGAAGTTGCTGGTGGGCTCGCGCGGCGCGCTCACCGCCGTGGGTGACGACGACCAGTCGATTTATGCCTGGCGTGGTGCGCGCCCGGAAAATCTGGTGGAGCTGACCAAGGACTTTCCGGCGCTCACCGTGGTCAAGCTGGAACAGAATTACCGCTCCACCGGCCGCATCCTGAAAGCGGCCAACACGGTGATTGCCAACAATCCGCATGTGTTCGAAAAGAAGCTCTGGAGCCAGATGGGTATGGGCGATCCCATCCGCATCCTGAGCTGCCCGAACGAAGACGGCGAAGCCGAGCGTGTGGCCACCGACATCCTCAATCACAAGATGGTGCATCGCACGGAGTTCCGGGATTACGCCGTGCTCTATCGTGGCAATTTCCAGTCACGCCTGGTCGAAACCAAGCTGCGCGAGCTGCAGATTCCATACAAGGTGTCGGGCGGGCAGTCGTTTTTTTCACGCGCTGAAATAAAAGATGTGATGGCCTACCTGCGCCTCATCATCAATCCCGATGACGACAACGCCTTCTTGCGTATCGTCAACACGCCCAAGCGCGAAATCGGGCCATCGACACTGGAAAAGCTCGGCAGTTATGCACAGCAGCGCGGCTGCTCCATGTTTGCCGCTTGCGATGAAATGGGCCTTGGCCTGCACCTGAACGAGCGCCAGTTGGGCAACTTGCAAGAATTTCACCGCTGGCTCATGGAGACGGCGCGGGAAGTGGTGGAGGGCGACAGCCTGAACGCCATCCGCCAGATGCTGATTGATGTCGGCTACGACGATTATCTGCGCGACGACTCCGGTACACCGGCCGTGGCCGAAAAGCGTATCGAGAATGTGCAGACGTTTCTGGGCAGCATCCAGAAAATGGCCGACAAGCAGGACGACGAAGACGACAAGAATATCGAGACCGTCATCCGCAAGCTGGTGCTCATGGACATTCTGGAGCAGCAGGCCGAGGAGGACGACAGCGACCGCGTGCAACTGATGACGCTGCACGCGGCCAAGGGCCTCGAATTTCCGCACACCTACATCATGGGGCTGGAAGAGGATCTGTTGCCGCACCGCAATTCGATTGAGGCCGAGACCATCGAGGAAGAGCGCCGGCTCATGTATGTGGGCATCACGCGTGCGCGCAAAACACTCACGCTCACCCATGCATTGCGCCGCAAGCAGGGGGGCGAGGTGATGCCGACCACCCCGAGCCGCTTTCTGGAAGAATTGCCGGCGGACGACCTGGAATGGGAAGGCCGCACCAGCAACAAGACGCCCGAGCAGAAGCAGGCGCTGGGCCATGCCCATCTCGCCGGCCTGCGCGACATGTTCAAGTAACGGCGCGGGCCGGGCTCGCACAATACCGTGCTGCCCACGGATGCGCCGCTGGACCCTCTGCGCGCGTCCCTTCCCTTCACTCCCTTCGACAATGGCTCTCCTGTGCTTGTCCTGCAGGGGCTCACGTTGTCCATCGACGTTGTCTGATAGGACCGTCCTGCGCGGGTGGCGCGCAATGACTCGGCCGGTTGTC
>JAUXNL010000484.1 GCA_030684415.1 Moraxellaceae bacterium
TGCAACCATGTCAATGAGGTCTGTCTTGGCGAGAACACCTTGAATATCCTCAACAGGGAGCTTGAGCGCTGCGGATTCTCCATGCAGGAGAATCAGCTAGAGATACGCGGAACCTGCCACGCTTGTTCAGAACACCAAAACTCCCAATAGAAAATAAAAAATAAAAAATAAACAATAAATTCGCGGAATCACTTCATGGATTGGCAAACAATTGTAATGACATTGGCGGCAGCCACACTGGTTTCATTGGTGGCCCTTTGCTCGGCATTTGTACTCTACATAAATGAGAGCACGCTTGCTCGGTGGATGCCGATACTGATAGCACTGGCGGTGGGCGTGCTGCTTGGTGACGTCTTTTTGCACTTGCTTCCTGATGCGCTCAAGAACTCTGATGATACCGGCAGCATTTTTCTCTGGACCCTCGCTGGCATCATGGTCTTCTACTTTATTGAACAAACCCTTCACTGGCGCCACGACCACACAATACTTCCCGGCACATCAGAGCAAGTACCTAAAAGCTACGCAAAAATGAGCTTGCTAGGAGATGGCGCACACAACTTTGTTGACGGCATTCTGATCGCAGGAAGCTTTCTGGCAGACCCGGTCCTTGGTGTTGCAACAACAGTCGCCATTGTGATCCACGAAATCCCGCAGGAAATTTCCGATATCGCGGTGCTAATTCACGGCGGCTACGAACGCAAACGCGCTGTTTTTTTGAATTTCCTCTGCGCCTGTTCCTGCATAGCCGGAGCAGCCTGCACATTGATAGTTGCCCAATTTATGAGCTTAAGCCTGCCTGCACTGTTGGCGCTGACTGCCGGTGGATTTATTTACGTCGCCACCTCGGATCTGATTCCTTTGCTACGCAACGTGGAAGTCAGACTTCCTCTGCAGGTCCAGGTTCTGGCGACAATTACTGGTATCGCCTGCATGCAAAGCATTCTTTGGGTTGAAACCTTGATGCTTTAAGACAAACACCCCAAATAGCCGCCGCAGTCACTTGAGTATTCCGGAGTAATCATGCCTGAAAATCGTATCCCAGTAACCGTGCTCACCGGATTTCTTGGTAGCGGCAAGACCACCCTGTTAAACAGAATCCTGACCGAAAATCACGGCAAACGTATCGCTGTTATTGAAAATGAATTCGGCGAGATTGGCATTGACCAGGATCTGGTTGTCAACGCCGACGAAGAAATTTTTGAAATGAATAACGGTTGTATTTGCTGCACAGTTCGCGGCGATCTTATAAGAATTCTCGGCAATCTTGCCCGTCGTAGGGACAAGTTCGATCGTATCGTACTGGAAACAACCGGCATGGCTGATCCCGGACCGGTGGCACAAACCTTTTTTGTTGATGACGATATCAAAGATGAATTTTTTCTGGACGGCATAATTACACTGGTCGATGCCGGCCATGTGGAGCAGCATTTTGGCAACAGTGACGAAGTAATGGCCCAGATCGCGTTTGCAGATATGATTGTGTTAAACAAAATTGATCTGGTTGATCCGGCCAAACTGAAACGACTGCAGGCCAGATTACAAGACATGAACAAGATGGCACAGATTTATCCGGCAAATATGGCAGATGCACCACTGGAAAAAGTGCTGGATGTTGGTGGCTTTGATCTGAGTCGTGCGCTGGAAACCAATCCTGCTTTTCTGGAGCCTGAGTATCCATTTGAGTGGGGCGGTTTATATCAGTTAAAAGCCGGGGATTATGCATTAGCACTTGATACCGGACCTGACCCGGATATGTCTGCCCTGTGGACATTTGTCGACAAAAGCCTTCCGACCGGGCTTACAGAATTGGCCGAGCAGGTATTCCGTCATTTCGCACAAGCTGCGCAAACTGTTGGCAACAAGGAATTGATCACGGCAGGTAGCACACATTGGAAACTGCAACTGGCAACCCCGATAACCCTGGGATTGCACGCACCATCTGATGGTCTCTATGCCTTGTTCACCCAGCATACCCCGGAAGAGTTTGCCATCCGACTGTATGATGCAGACGAAATACTCTGCGAGCCTGTCGCCAACCACTACTTTAATGCAGGTCACATACACGACGATGAAATCAGTTCAGTTGCATTCGAATTCGACGGTCTGCTTGATCCGGAAAAATTTGATTCATGGCTTTCCGTTCTGCTCCGTGCAGATGGCGCAGACCTGTTCCGGATGAAGGGAATACTTGCCATCAAGGGTGATGAGCGGCGTACGGTTTTTCAAGGCGTTCATATGCTGTTCGACAACAAGCCTGGCGCCGCATGGGGTGATGAAAAACCCTATAACCGCCTGGTTTTCATCGGCAGAAACCTCAATCGTGACTATCTTGAAGGGGCGCTCAAACAATGCCTGAGCTGATCGCAAACAAGCTATCAATACCACGCCTTTTGTCACAAGTAATGCTCGATGAATCACCAGCCGCCATAGAGTGGTCTGCTTGTGGCCGTTGGCTTGCCGCCGCAACCACTAGTGGCGTTGTACACCTGATCCGAACTGACACCGGATTGCAGCAAACTGCGTGGGTCGCTCACGAGGATGGAGCCCTTACAATACGCTGGCATCCGACCCTGCCTTTACTCGCCAGCAGTGGCAAGGATGGCCATGTCCGGCTCTGGTTGATTGCGTCCGAACAACCCAGCGTGTTGACAGCGGATGTCAAACTAACCGACGACCCGGCCAACAGCTGGATCGAGCACCTGAGCTGGCGACCGGACGGCGGGCAGTTAGCCGCAGCCTGCGGAAAAAAAATCTGCCTGTTGGCACGCGATGGGTCTCGCGAAAACGAATACACATTTCCCGGTGGCACAGTTGGCGCGCTTTGCTGGCGACCTAAGGGATCACAATTGGCCGCTGCGGGATATGGGGGTATCAGAATTTACAACGTACTGGATCCCCGCAGCAGACCGCAAGATCTGCACTGGAAAGGGTCACTATTGAGCCTGAACTGGAGCCCGGATGCACAAGTGATAGCCGCTGGCTGCCAGGACAATACGGTGCATTTCTGGCGATTGCCTCTGATCCGCGACGCAATGATGTCCGGTTTTGCATACAAACCCCTGCAACTGAGTTGGAGCAACAACAGTCGCTGGCTACTTACAGGTGGCAGCTCTCAACTTATTCTTTGGCCGTTTGACAAAAAAGGTCCCGAGGGCAGAAAACCTGTTTCCATTGATTTCCACCAGGAGGCCATTTGTGCAATCAGCGTGACCAGCAGCGGGCAAAAAATTGCCACGGGGTGTCGTGCCGGACTGGTTGCTATATGGAATCAGATTGGTGATACCAGCCCGTCGATGGTCGCTCATCTGGACAGTCGTGCAGAACATCTGGCGTGGTCGCCTCATAAGAGCACTAAACTGCTCGCTACAGCATCGCGCTATGGCACCCTGAGCCTCTGGGAAGCGGCTGCCTGATGAATATTCAGAAAGTTAAACCCGGCATAAGAACCAATCTTGTGACCGGGTTTCTGGGCGCTGGTAAAACCACGTGTATCCTGCAGCTTCTGACGCAGAAACCAGACAGGGAACGCTGGGCAATTCTGGTCAACGAGTTTGGAGAGACAGGGATAGACGGTGGCATTCTGCAGGACGCCGCACAATCTGAGGTGTTCATCAAGGAAATCGCTGGCGGATGTATTTGCTGCACGATGGGATTGCCTATGCAAATCGCACTGAACCAGCTGCTTGCCCGCAGTAAGCCTGATCGACTTATCATAGAACTGTCAGGCCTAGGGCACGCACATGATCTGCTTAAACTGTTGTCGCAGCCGTGGTACAAAGAGCTGCTGCAACTCAAAGCTACTATCATGTTGCTGGATGGGCGCAAATCTGCACTTGAACGATGCCACAACGCGCCTCTTTTCCACACCCAACTGGAATCGGCAGACATTCTACTCATTAACAAAACCGACCTGAGTGCATCAACAGACAGAGCTTTTGTATCAGAGTACCTTCATACCCACGCGGATCACGTTGTCGATACTCATTATTGCAGGCAAGGCATGATGCCTTTGGAATGGCTGGACAAGCCGTGCAAACTTTCACCCTCCCCAGTGAGACAACTTGGAAACAACGGGCAAGCCGCATCCGGCGCTGACTTGGAGTCGCCGGAGATCCCGGAGTGTGGTTACCTTCAAACATCAAAGTATGCTGACGGATTTTATACGGCCGGGTGGCGATTCGCCGGGCACAGCATCTTTGACTACAACACAATATTTGGCCTGCTTTCCGGTATGCAGGTCAGTCGCGTTAAAGCCATTATGAATACAGATCGTGGCTGTGTTGTTTTTAACATGGTGGACGATTGCCTCACTACCCAGTCGGGCACGAAATCTCTCTCAGAGAGCCGCTTGGAACTGATAGATAAAGACTATATCGAAGCAGCGCAGATCCATGATTTGCTCGCTGCCGCTTTGCTTGTAAATAACAAGGCTCATACCCGGGGCCAGAGCCAGTCATCGCTGGACAAATTCCCACCCCGGAATTAGTCTACAGTTACGCTACAACATATCATTAACTCGCTATCATTTCTGACTTGCCGCATATTATTACAGGGAAAAATACCATGGCAGATGTGTTAAGAGCTGAATCGCTCAGCAAAAGGTTTGGCAACAATACAGCGCTCGACACCTTGAACCTGAGCGTGGCCAGCGGGCAAATTGTTTGTATGTTAGGCGCCAACGGCGCCGGCAAAACCACAACCATCAACCTGTTTCTTGGCTTTCTTGAGCCCAGCTCTGGCAAAGCCTATGTTAACGGACAGGATGTACAGGCTGACAAAACTGCCGCCCGCCGCCAACTGGGTTATGTTCCCGAACAGGTCGCGCTCTATCCCTCGCTCACCGGACTTGAGAATCTTGAATACTTCATGCGGCTGAGCGGAGCAGGTGACACCAGTGAACAACAACTCAGAGTCCTTCTCGACAAAGTAGGACTTGATCAGGTCGCCGCTACCCGGCGGGTGCAGGACTACTCCAAGGGTATGAGGCAAAAAGTGGGCCTGGCTATTGCGCTTGGTAAAAACGCCCACGCATTGCTTCTGGACGAACCACTATCCGGCCTGGACCCGAAAGCAGCCAATGAGTTCTGCAGTCTGCTGCGCGTGCTGGCTGACGAGGGGAAAGCCGTGCTGATGGCCACTCATGATCTGTTTCGTGCGCGCGAGATCAGCGACAAAATTGTCATTATGAAAGCAGGCAGGATGGTTGCCGCGCTGGACAGCAATGCACTGGACAATGCGTCGCTTGAAAAAATCTATCTCCAACACATGCATGATTCCGAAACCCAACCTGAGGTTGCATCATGATCAATTTTATTATCAGAAAAGAAGCGTTGGAAGTCAGTCGTGACGGCAGAACCCGGCTGCTGGCTATTGTGATGTTGCTGCTTGGGCTCACCGGGCTGCTGGCAGGCTGGGCCAACTACTCGGATCAACAACGTAATGCCATGTTTGCGCAGGAAGCTGACCAAACCACATTTCTTGATCAGGGCGAGCGTAACCCGCATTCCGCTGCACACTTCGGCAGAATGGCCTACAAACCTGCATCGCCACTTGCGGCCTTTGACCCCGGCGCGGCGCCCTTTATGGGTCAGGTAATCTGGCTGGAGGCGCATCAGCGTAACCCTGCCATGTTCAGACCTGCTGCTGACTCGCTTGAACTGGGCCGTCTGAGTAATTTCAGTGTTGCCGGCATCCTCACCGTACTGCTGCCACTGCTGGTTTTTCTGCTGGGGTACTCCGCACTGGCGGGCGAGCGTGAGCGCGGCACCTTGCGTCAAACGCTGGCATCAGGCACATCAACGGGCACGTTATTTATTGCAAAATTTATTGTGATTGCTGGTACCGGGATTGCATTGGCGACCGTCACAATCGCAGCGTCTGCCATCATGGCACTGTTTTCGCCAGTTGCCCTGTCCGCCGCTGACACTTTGATACGAGCACTGGGGCTGACATTTTTTTACACTTTGTATGTGCTGGCGCTGACGGGTTTTGCCTTGCTGGTGTCGGCACTTTGCGCACAGGCACGGACCGCATTGCTGATATTGTTAGGCATCTGGGCGGTGTCAGTGATGGTAATGCCGCGAATTGGTGCAGGCGTAGCAGCACAAGCTCATCCAATTTCTGACGGCGCCCGAGTCTGGGCCGAATTACGCAGCGAAGTGAGTGCAAACCGGGTTAACCCTGACAGTCCGGAGTACAAAGCAGCGGAACAATTTGTGATCAGTCGGGCTTTGGGACGCGATGTCAGTCTGGCTGAAATCGCCACCATGGATGTCAACGCCAGCGGCTTGCGACTGGAAGTAACTGAAGTGCTGGACTACGCAGCCATCAATAACTTCTATGCAAACATCTACGAAAAATATGCTGGTCAACGCGATGTACGACGCTGGTTCGCGTTGTTATCGCCTGCTATTGCACTTCAACACGCGTCAAGTGCTTTTGCCGGAACAGATTTTGTAGCACATCAGCATTTCTCTGATATCGCGGAAGTTCAACGCAACAATATTGTCAGGGTCATGAACGAAGATCTGCTGCTGAACGGAGCAGGTGCCACTACTTACCTGGCAGGTGAAACTTTCTGGGAAGAAGTGCCTGATTTCAGCTATGAGTTCCCGCCGGTTTCTTTGGCCTGGCGTTCTGCCGCCATCGACATCATGTTGCTTCTGTTGTGGGGTGCATTGGCGACCTCACTGGCCTGGAATACAACACGCAAACGCCTGGCGGCGTGAGCAGAGGGTTTGACAATGACATTGCGTGACTGGTTTTCTGTAGAGTGGAAATTGACTTTGGGACGTCCTTCATCCTGGGCGCTGTTTGCATTGTTTGCTGTGTTATTGATTTACGCGGCAACCACCGGTAAATCCAGCTTGGACACCCGGCTGGAGGCCATCGAACGGCATCAACAGGAAGTATCACAAACCATGTCCGTCTGGCTGCAGAACCTTCAGCTAAAGGAATCGGGTGATGATCAGACGCAGATATCCCCCCGCACTGGCTCTGCCATGGATGTGAGGTTTTCATCTTATCTGCCGCAGGCACCGCTGGCAGATTTTGCGATAGGTCAGTCCGACATTCTGCCGTATTTGAGCACTATTTCGTTGTCGACGCCTGACATCCGTATCTTCTCCCGTTATGAGTTCGAGGATCCTGTGTCACTCATGATGGGAGGATTTGATCTGAGCACCGCAATTATAGTGTTGCTGCCATTATTGCTGATTGTTGCTTGTTTCGACCTTGTTTCTGCTGACCGTGATGCCAACCGACTCGGGCTGACATTATCACAAGGCATCAGTATATCCAGTCTGTTCTGGAATCGTCTGCTGCTGCGTTCAGCTGCGGTAATGGCCGTTTTGATCCTGGTCACGGTTATCATGCTACTTGCACAAAGCGACACGAGCACCCCTGCTGACCGATTTATGCCCTTCCTTGTGTGGACGGCAGGCACGCTGATCTACGCAGCGTTCTGGGTGGCAGCAATCGCATTGGTTGCAGCCTTTAACCGACGCAGTGAGTTTAACATCATGGCACTGTTGAGCATCTGGCTGGCTTTTGTGTTTATAGTGCCATCTGGCGCCAGTGCTATCCTGGAGACGGTTTACCCGACACCTACACGCCTGTCCTACCTGGCAGAGGCACGTGAAACAGAGAATGATGCCCGGTTGCAGGAAGCAGACATCGCCAACCAGTTCATTCTGGATCACCCGGAAATGCTGGTTAATGAAGCGGCAGAAGTTCCGGCTTTCCTCAGATCAAATTTTCTGGTTAACAGAACAATTGATGAGGCGACAAAACCTATTCTGGATGAGTTCGATGCCGCAGCCCGCCAGCGTGAATCCAGTGTAGGTGTCATCCGCTACCTGTCCCCGGCAATTATTGCCCAGGGTTTGTTTAACGATCTGGCAGGGACATCAGCTGCGCGCCATCAACTTTATGTGCAACAGGTGCGTGAATTCAAGGCACACTATTCTGAACGGCTTGGCCCGGGAGTCGTGGCTGGCCAGGCTTTGACGACGGCAGACTTCGAAGCATTCGACAGGTTCAGCTTCAGGGATGAGTCTTTGGCCCGGACGCTGCAAAGACATCTGATCCCGCTGTTGTTCTTGTTACTGATGACAATCGCCGCAGTCTTTGTGGTCAACAGGCGATTGGCTTCATTCAGCATAGTCGGGCGGAGGGAGTGAACAACAGGCAACCTGTATGGTTTGCCCGACACCAACAGTCTTTTTTATCAATAACTTACCTGTCATGCCCAATAACATGCGTGGGTAGCCGCACATAGTGGAGGCTGTTTTAAGCACTTCAGTAA
>JAUXNL010000489.1 GCA_030684415.1 Moraxellaceae bacterium
ATGCAGCGCTCGTGACTCGAAGCCCTCTGCTCCGACGCCTAAATCGCTGCCAAAGCATCCGACTCACAATT
Organism: Moraxellaceae bacterium; assembly: GCA_030684415.1. Classification (GTDB taxonomy): domain Bacteria; phylum Pseudomonadota; class Gammaproteobacteria; order Pseudomonadales; family Moraxellaceae; genus UBA2031. The sequence goes on from JAUXNL010000489.1 coordinate 72, forward strand.
CTGAACAGGCGCTGATCTACAGCGCCCCAGCCTTACAAACCTATTGCTTACAAGCAATAGTGACGACGCGCCAACTCTTCCAACTCATGCTTGCGGGCTTTCCACTCCGGCATGTAGCGCTCCTGCAGCTTGTAAAAGCGTTCGCTGTGATTGAACTCGATCAAGTGGCAGAGCTCATGCGTAATCACATAGTCGATGCACTCTGGCGGCATACGGATCAGCTCCAGATTCAGTGTCACCACACCACTACGGGTGCATGAGCCCCAGCGGGTGCGCATCTTGCGGACTTTCAGCTCAGGAAATGGCAGATGCAGATCCTTCATGGCTTCATGCGCAAACGCCAGCCGGAGCGGGAATACGCGACGCGCCTCGCGCCGCTGCCAAAGTTCGATAACACCCGCCAATCCATCCGGCTCTGCCAAGCGTTCTGGTGTAATCGCCACATGTAGCTCGTCACCATGACGCTGCGCCAGGTTGTGCGTGGCGTCGTGCAGACGTAGCGTCAGCATGACACCCAGATGCATGAACAGCCCCCCCTCCTCATAAACCACTTTTGCCGGCGCCGGCTCATCCAGAAAGCGGGCGCGTTGCAACTGCATCCATTCCCAGCGCTCATGCATGAACAGGAATATATGCGCCAGCGCCATGCGCAGGGGCGCACGCACGAGGACAGAACCATCGCGATTCACATAAAGCGTGAGATTTTTGCGGGCACTGCGAATAAAACGAAAAGGCAGGATTGCACCGGAATCATGGCGATATTCTTTCCACTCGCCCTGACGGGACTCAGGCATATTCGTTCACGACCTCAAGAAAGGCATCGCCATACCGCTCAAGCTTGCTGTCACCAATACCGCCCACATGCCGCATTTCATGCAGGCTGCGCGGCCGTGCCGTCATAATGGCGAGCAAGGTGCTGTCGTGAAAAATCACATAAGGTGGCACGCCCTGCTCCTGGGCCAGCTGACGACGGCGTGCCCGCAATGCCTCCCAGAGCACACGATCTTCGGCGGCGATATCCAGTGCAGGCTTGCCCCCGGTTTTGCGCGGCGTCACAGTTTTTGCCTGCTCACGTCGCAGCATCAGCGTGGTTTCGCCACGCAGCAACGGCCTGCAGCTCTCATCAAGCAACAATGCACCAAACCCTTCCGGATCAGTCTGCAACAGTCCTCGCGCCAGCAACTGGCGGAATACCGAGCGCCAGTCCTTGTCGGCAATATCACGCCCCATGCCAAAGACGGCGAGCGTGTCATGACCATTGGCTTTTACACGCTCACTGGCCTCGCCACGCAACACATCCACGAGATATTCGACACCATAACGACTACCGGTGCGGTAGACCGCTGACAGCGCCAGTCGGGCAGGCTCGGTGGCCTCCCAGCCGGGCACCGGCTCGACACAGTTGTCGCAATGTCCGCAGGGCTCAGCCATGCGCTCGCCAAAATGCCCCAGCAGAAGTTGGCGCCGGCAGCTCGTCGTTTCGCAAAGCGCGAGCATGGTATCTACCTTGCGCTTTTCTTCACGCTTGAAGCTTTCGTCGGCATCTGACTGATCCAGCATCGACTTGAGCTTGATGACATCCGCCAAGCCATAGGCCATCCAGGCATTCGCCGCCAGACCGTCACGGCCAGCACGACCAGTCTCCTGGTAATACGCCTCAATACTTTTCGGTAAATCCAGATGCGCAACAAAGCGCACATTCGGCTTGTTGATGCCCATGCCAAAGGCAATCGTCGCCACCATGATCACGCCTTCTTCACGCAGGAAGCGGGTCTGGTTTTCTTCACGGACCGCTGGCGCCAGACCTGCATGATAGGGCAAGGCACGAATGCCGCGTTCATTGAGCGATGCGGCTGTTTTCTCGACCTTGTTGCGGGAGAGGCAATAGACGATGCCGGCATCACCCGAATGCTCGCGCCGGATGAAGGCCTCGAGCTGATCCAGCGACTTCTGCTTGGGCACAATGCGGTAAAAAATATTCGGGCGATCAAAGCTGGAGATGAAGGTTTCGGCCTCTTCCAGGCCAAGCCGTTGGGCAATGTCGGCGCGGGTCCGCGGGTCGGCTGTCGCGGTCAACGCAATGCGTGGCACCTGTGGAAACTGCTGTTTCAGTATCGACAGACCCAGATAGTCGGAGCGGAAATCGTGTCCCCAATGCGAAACGCAGTGGGCCTCGTCAATGGCAAACAAGGCAATCTGCACACGCGACAGCTTGTCCAGCATGCGCGACGTCACCAGGCGCTCGGGCGCCACATAGAGCAGGTCGAGGCGGCCATCGAGCAATTGCGACTCGATCGCCTGCGACTCCTGCAGTCCCAGCGTGGAACTGAGGTAGGCCGCGCGCACGCCGGACTGGATCAGTGCGGCCACCTGATCCTGCATCAGGGCAATCAGCGGCGAAATCACCACCGCCGTGCCGGGGCGCACCAGCGCAGGTATCTGGTAGCACAGTGATTTGCCGCCGCCGGTGGGCATCAGGACAAGGGCATCGCCCCCGTTGATGAGCGTGCGGACAATCGCTTCCTGCGGACCGCGAAAGGCGTCGTAGCCGAAAACGTGCTGGAGGATGTCGCGGGCGCTGTCTGTCATGGCGGGCGATTATGGGGGATGGCTCCCGCCCCTGCCAGTCGGCATAACGCTCTTGGCTGGTAGGGAAATCATCCGCGCTCGCTTACAATCGCGCCCATTCCACGGAGACCCTGCCATGCACGAACTGCACGCCCTGCCCGATGCCACCCGCCAGATGCTCGAAGACTTTCTCGATGGCGAGGCCAATGCGGACGGGCTGGATTTCGTCGCTACTCACGGCTTTCTGACCTCGCTCACCATCGGCCCGGGCAATCCGGCTCCCGAAGTCTGGCTCGCCGCCCTGTTTGATGGCCAGCCGGTATCGGCTGACGCCGAGCAAGCCGCCACCGTTACCGCCGCTCTGCTGGCCTGGCAAAAAGAAATCCATGCCACGCTCTATCACGGCCAGCCTGTTGCCATGCCCTGCACACTCGCCCTCAGCGCCAACGAACCCACCGACCTCAACGACTGGTGTGTCGGCTTCATGGAGGCCATGTTCATGGAAGAGGACAACTGGTACGAGGGCGATGAAGACCTGATTGCCGACCTCACCCTGCCAATGGTTGTGCTCTCCGACCTGATTGACGAGCCAGAACTGCAACCCCTGCGCCGCGACCCCAAGCTCTCACGGGAGTTGGCACAGCAGATTCCCGATCTGGTGACGGAAATCTACCTGCATTTTCACGCACCGAAGACCATCTGACTCCTGTTCATCAGCAGGACTGACGTCCGTTTCCCCACTTCCGTTGGCCAGACAAAGTCCCCAACGGAAATGGCCTGAACGAGAATCGACGTTAGCAGCTTGCTGAAAAATGCTTTTCAGCAAGCTGCTTCCCAGCCCAAGATGGCCGAGTCGCGAATCAACCACGCTTGAGTGACTGATTCAGCGTGGAGCAATTCCGGAGATGTACCGGAATCACGGGCTGAAAAAGCCCGGGACGGGCATTTTTCAGCAAACTGGTAAACCGCATGCCGCTCTGCGCGCGGCAATTGCTTTCGACTTCTTCTGCCAGACTCATGGCGCTGATTTATAGCGCCACCGAATCCGGATTGGGCGGCGCCCAGCCCGACATCCCACCGTCCACTCCGCTCAGAAGCTTTCGCCGCGCTCACGCGCCAGCGTGATCTGGCGCATGCGCTCGCGCAACCGTGATTTTTTCTCTTCGGTCACGGTGTCGGCACAACAGGCACAACTGACGCCTTCCTCATAGCTCGGCAGTTGCCGATCATCCGGCGTTACCGGGTGACCACAGCCAAAGCACATTTCGCTCTGCCCCTCCGCCAGCCCGTGGGTAATGCCAACGCGGTGATCGAACACAAAGCATTCACCCTGCCAGAGGCTTTCTTCTGGCCGCACCTTTTCCAGATACTTGAGAATGCCGCCTTTGAGATGGAAGACCTCGGCATAGCCCTCACCCAGCATGAAACTCGAGGCCTTTTCGCAACGGATGCCGCCGGTACAGAACATGGCGACCTTGCGCTGCCGGGCCGGATCGAAATTCTCACGCACATAGGCCGGGAATTCGCGGAAGGTGCGGGTCTTCGGATCAACCGCTCGCTGGAAAGTACCGAGCGCTACTTCGTAATCATTACGCGTGTCGATAAGCACCACGTCAGGGTCGCTGATCAGGGCATTCCAGTCTTCAGGCTCAACATAGGTGCCGACAGCCTTGTTCGGATTCACGCCGGGCACGCCCAGCGTCACGATTTCTTTTTTCAGCTTGACCTTGAGGCGCCGGAACGGATGCCGATCGCTGAACGATTCTTTGTGCTCCAGTGCCGCCAACCGTACATCCGCATGCAGCCAGGCCAGCAAGGCATCAATACCATCCCGCAAACCGGAAACCGTGCCATTGATGCCCTCCTCCGCCAGCAGCAAGGTGCCACGGATGCCATGCGCCTCGCAGTGCGCTCGCAATGGCGCCTGCATGTCCCGAAAATCCGGCAGGTCGGCAAAGTGATATAGCGCGGCAACGACCACCTGCTGGGCGCTCACCTCAGTCATGTTTACTGCCTCCTCGGCAGGTCGGGCTCTCAGGGACGGCCGCCGCTGCCGCCCACTCATCGGGCGTAAACAGATGCAGGGCTAGAGCATGCAGGCCCAGCGTCATTTCATCCTGCAGCAGGGCATAAACCTTCTGGTGCCGAGCCACCGCACGCAGGCCGGCAAAGGCGTCACTGGCCAGTACGACCTTGTAATGCGTTTCCTGGCCACGGCTGTGCAGATGGGACTCGTTCAGGACATCGAGATGCAAAGGAGCAAAAGCCTCGCGCAGTCGCGCCTCGATCAGTTGCTGGCGGGACATGGAACCTCCGGGAAAACCAGAATGGGCAACAGGCGGCGGATTATACGCAGGCCGGCGCCCGTCGGGACTGATCTGGCGCAGATGAACGGCCGAGTGGTCCGCCCTTGCTGTCTTGCCTTTACCGGCCACAGGCGCATTGTTGGCAAAGAACTGGCACACAGACCAGCGCCCGGAGAGCCCCATGGCCATCGAATTCGTCCAGACCACCCCGCATGACATCCGCTATTTCCCAGAAGTGGGCGAACCCGTTGCCGGCATGACCGAGAAAGACATCACCGATGTGGCCGAAGTCTTCAACACGCCCTTGGTTGGCACCTACAACTGGGATTACGACAGCGCCGACGGCCGCATCCGCAAGCTCTACCAACTAGGTAAAGAGCTGAACTGGAACCAGGAAAAAGACCTGGACTGGAGCCGCACCTACCCACACAGCGAACCGCCCACGGACCCCGGTTTCAATCCCTTTGTGGGCTATGGCCCGTTCGAGGCCCTCTCCGACGAAGAAAAGCTGCGCTTCGGCTGGCATAACCAAGCCTGGACGCTGTCGCAATTCCTGCATGGCGAACAGGGCGCACTGCTGGTGGCCTCGCAACTCGCCTCCTGCGCACCGACATTTGACGCCAAGCTGTATGCCGCCTCGCAAACCTTTGATGAGGCCCGCCATGTCGAAACCTTCAACCGCTACCTGCAGGAGAAAGTCGGCATCCTGTACCCGGTGAATCCACACCTGAAAGTGCTGCTCGACAAGATTCTTTCCGACTCACACTGGGACCTGAAGTTCATCGGCATGCAGATCATCATTGAAGGTCTGGCGCTGGCGGCCTTCAACACCATGAAAATGGTATCGCTCGATCCGCTGCTGAAAGACCTGATCCATCTGGTGATTCGTGACGAGGCCCGGCACGTCACCTTTGGCGTGAATTACCTTGAGTACATCGTGAAACAGCTTTCGCCAGAGGAGATCGAAGAACGTGCACAGTTTGCCTATGAGGCCTGTGTAGTGATGCGGGAGCGTCTGATCGCAACCGAAGTGTTCGAAGAGTTTGGCTGGGATGTGGCCGCGGCGCGCCAGCGGGTGCTGGATGCGGCCGTAATGGAATATTTCCGCAAGTTTCTCTTCTCGCGCATCATCCCCAATCTGGCACGCATCGGCCTGCTGACGGATTCGGTGCGACCGAAGTTTGAGGCGCTGGGCATTCTGGAATACGAGAATGCCGTCAGTGATGGCGACATTGACTGGGCGGAGCTGTCCAAACCGCTTTATGCCGCCTGACATCCCTCCGCGATACCTTGCCCTGCGCGCAAGAGAAAGCCGGCAATTGCCGGCTTTCTCTTGTGTCACGCCTACCCGTCACGTCAGGTGCGTGGCACCACACGGGGAACCGCCCGGGACAGCGTTGGCTTACCCACGACATAAAGAGGATTCACCTTGGGCAAGAGCCCCTGAATGCCACTGATACGCTGATCACTGGAGGGATGGGTACTCATGAACGCCGGACCGCCACCACCGCCACTGGCCTGCCCCATTTTCTGCCAGAGCGTGACCGCCGCGGCCGGGTCATAGCCGGCACGGGCCATCAACTCCAGCCCGACGATGTCGGCTTCCGCCTCCTGACCACGGCTGTGCGGCAGGGTCAGACCAAGCTGAACGGCCATCTGCGCCAGTGCGATATTTTCTTCCTTCACTTTGCCCAAGCCCGCCAGCAAAGACATCCCCGTCTGCTGCACATAGGCCTGCGACATGCGCTCACGCCCATGCTCGCGCAGGGCATGGGCAATTTCGTGGCCCATGATGGCGGCGATTTCCGCATCGGTCAGGCGCAACTGATTGATGATGCCGGTGAAGAACATGATCTTGCCGCCAGGCGCGCAGTACGCATTCAGCTCGTCGCGCGTTTCCAGATTCACTTCCCACTGCCAGTCCAGCGCATCTTTCCGGAAGATGGCCACATGCGGAATCAGGCGATCGGCAATGACACGGATGCGTTCGAGATTGACCTTGTCGGTATTGAGCTTGCCTGCCGTGCTGGCTTTGCCCAGCTCCCCTTTGTACGACTCCAGCGCCATGGCATCGACCTGGGCACTGGGCAGGAGCAGCAGTTGCTTACGCTGGACACCGGTTTCGCCCTTGTCGGTGGTACTGGCACAAGCAGAGAGTAAAACCAGTAGCGGCAGTGTGCGCAGCAAACGATGGTGGGGCAGCATGGATTCGTCCTCGACAATCAATCAGACCAGACCGGGCCGGCATCAGTGGCAGCATCAGTGGCAGCATCTTTGGCCAGCAATCCGGTGTCTTGCTAGCGTGGATAGCCGGTGATGTCGCGAATGTCCCGGTACAGGGGTTGCAGTTGGGCATACAAGGGTTGGTAGACCCGTGTGAAGAGGCGATGGTACAGCGCCGCGCTCGTGCTGTCTGGAGTCACAGTGGCGCCCACCCGTGTCATTTTTGTCACGGCGGTGCGGAAATCAGGGTGAAGGCCAAGGCCAACAGCGGCGCAAATGGCGGCGCCGAGGCCTGACGTTTCCGTGGTATGCGGACGTTCTACCGTCAAATCAAAAACGTCGGCCGCAATCTGCACCACGGCATCAGACTGCGCGCCACCGCCAGACACACGCAGCCGGCGCAGACGGGTTTTGGCACGACGCTCAATCCGCCCGGCGCTGTCTTTCAGCGCATACATCAAGCCTTCGACAATCGCGCGATACACATGCGGTCGGCCGTGCACGTCACCAAAACCGATCAGAGCCCCCTTGGCTTCACGCCCGGGGTCACGCACACCCGGCGACCAATAGGGCTGCAACATCAATCCCATGTTGCC
>JAUXNL010000508.1 GCA_030684415.1 Moraxellaceae bacterium
AGGCGATCCGTCAGGTTGATCTGGTCTTGTGTATACAGGCCAACGGCTTTCAGCACCTCAAGCCGGTCAGTGAGAGGCGATACTGCGGGTAGTGGGAACTGACCGTAAACCGGGTTCAGCACATCAATTACATACGATTGCTGAGGTGTGGTATCAGGCCTCAGCACCGGCGCACGATAACGCTGAAATATCTGGTCGTTTTCAAACTTGTCTGAGTCCATACCAATCACGATGCGGTGAGTCAGACCAGCGGTGTCAAACTGACCGTTAAGTTCCGCGCGCAGGACACCATAATCGGCATCATAATCGCGATGGCGGCGCTGGCGAGTCAATGAACGCCCATCCCGATTTAATCGTTGTCTGCTGCCAGTCAGCTCCGGCTCTGTCGAAAATCCGTTGAGTGACGTTGCCCGGTAGTTGAGGCCAAGCAGCATGCTCCAGGTATTGTTCAGCTCGTGGTTGAGCTCTAGCTGGTGCCCCAGCACGTCGGCTTTCATCGGGCCGTCACCAGGTTCTCCGAGGAAGCGTTGGGGAGGCAGCAAACCAAGTTGGCCATTGATCGCTACAATACCTCTGTCAAAAGGTACTTCACGGCGGCTTGCTTCAAGTTCGTACAACAGCGTTGTGCCTGGAGCAATACGAATGATTGCTGACGGCAACACGCCAAAACCCTTATTCTCTATGGTGTCTCTGAAGCTGTCGCCTTGTTCGTAGAAACCTACAAAGCGCCAGGCGCCTTTTTCAGCAAGCAAGCCAGAGTTGTGGTCAAGGTCGGTACGTAAACTGCCAAACTCATCGGCGCTCAGGCGCACAACACTGGCAGCATCAACGCCTGGACGTTTGGTCACCAGATTCACAGCGCCGCCAGGTTCACCGCGTCCAAAGAGTGCGGCGGATGGCCCTTTCAGGACTTCTACAGCTTCAATGCCGGAGATATCGCGTGAACCGCCGAAGCCCCTGCCAGCGTTAAAACCATTTACAAGGTAGTTACTAGGCAAATTCTCATCGCCAGCAAAACCGCGTACTGCAAAGCTGTTCCAGAGTCCGCCAAAGTTATTCTGGCGGGCAACGGCGGCGGATAAATCCAGAGCTTCAGTTAAATCCCGCACGCCGGCTTGATCGATGAGTTCGCTACTGATTGTCTGAATGGTCTGGGGTGTTTCCATTAAGGTGAATTCACCGCGGTAGGCACGGCGTTGTGTCGATACGAGTATTTCTTCAACAATATCGGCTTGCTGCGCATAAGAATACTGCGGCAGGGTAGACATGCCTGCAGTGCATAAAGCAACGGTAATGGTAGAGCTGGTATAAATTCTTGTGAGATTGAGATGCAAGGTGGTATTACTCCGGAGAGGGCGCTTGAGATGCTTTCCGGGAATATGTTATATCATAGCATTGGATAGTCAAGGTGCAGTTTCGCATGCTCCTTCTTTTTAATTCACTCCGGACACCTGTTACAGATGTCCGGGCACTGGAGTTGTGGAGCGAACTCAGAATGCTTTGCGCCCGCCGATCAACTTCATGACAGCAATATAAAAGAACGGTACAAAAAAGGTAACCAGATAAGTCGCCGAGAACATGCCACCCAACACCCCGATACCAATTGCATTCTGACTGGCAGAACCTGC
>JAUXNL010000516.1 GCA_030684415.1 Moraxellaceae bacterium
GATCTGATGCAAAAGCGCAAAGAGCTGTACGAGTTCCTGAACTACCACAGCTACGAAGACAAGATCGACCAGCTGTTCGCCGGCAAGAAATGATCATCTGAACGTGCGCAAGCGATGTGAGCTTGCGCATGGATGAGACCGCATTGTGCGAGTGAATTCGCACCTACATTTTCAAGCGTGAAGGAGACAAACCATGTCTGAGCAAACCACCACTCCCGGCTTCAAGCCCAAAAAATCGGTTGCCCTTTCTGGTACGGCAGCAGGTAACACCGCCCTGTGTACGGTGGGTCGTACCGGTAACGATCTGGCCTATCGCGGCTATGACATCCTGGATCTGGCCCAGACCAGTGAGTTCGAAGAAATCGCTTACCTGCTCGTGCACGGCAAGCTGCCGAACAAAGCAGAGCTGGCTGGGTACAAGACCAAGCTGAAATCCCTCCGGGGTCTGCCGGCAGGTGTGAAGTCCGCGCTCGAAGAGCTGCCGCCGTCTGCCCACCCGATGGATGTGATGCGTACCGGTGTATCGGTGCTCGGCTGCCTGTCTCCTGAAAAAGATGATCACAACCACCCGGGCGCTCGTGATATTGCCGACAAGCTGATGGCAAGCCTTGGCTCCATGCTGCTGTATTGGTACCACTACAGCCACAACGGCAAATGCATTGATGTGGAAACCGATGACGACTCCATCGGTGGCCATTTCCTGCATCTGCTGCATGGTGAAAAGCCTCGCGACTCTTGGGTGCGTGCCATGCACACTTCGCTCATTCTCTACGCCGAGCATGAGTTCAACGCGTCTACTTTCACGTCGCGCGTCATTGCCGGTACAGGCTCCGACATGTTCTCGGCCATTACCGGAGCTATCGGCGCGCTGCGCGGCCCCAAGCATGGTGGAGCCAATGAGGTCGCGTTTGAAATCCAGAAGCGCTATGACAATCCGGATGAGGCAGAAGCCGACATCCGTGCGCGCGTCGAAAAGAAAGAAGTGGTCATCGGCTTCGGCCACCCCGTCTACACCGTGAGCGACCCGCGCAACAAGGTCATCAAGGAAGTGGC
>JAUXNL010000518.1 GCA_030684415.1 Moraxellaceae bacterium
CACATCAGCAGACGAAACCAAAGCAAGGCCAACGCTGAAGCACAGCACAGCAGGCTCAAATCACCCCTTGCGCCAACATCGCATCCGCCACCTTGATAAACCCCGCAATATTCGCGCCCGCCACATAATCAACACCCCCAGCATGGCTGCCATGCTGCACGCAGGCGTTGTGAATGCCGATCATGATCCCGTGCAACTTCACATCCACCTCCGCCGCACTCCAGTACTGACGCATCGCGTTCTGCGACATCTCCAGCCCGCTCACCGACACGCCACCCGCGTTCACCGCCTTGCCCGGCGCAAACAGGATGCCGGCCGCCTGGAACAGGTGAACCGCCTCCAATGTGCACGGCATGTTCGCACCCTCGGCCACGGCGAGGCAGCCATTGCTCAGCAAGGTACGCGCGTCGCCGGCATCCAGCTCGTTTTGCGTCGAACAAGGCAGCGCCACATCACAGGGGATATGCCAGGGCCGGGCGCCGGCCACGAAGGGCAGATGAAAAGCCTCTGCCATTTCGGCGAGCCGGCCGCGCCGCACATTCTTCAGTTGCTGCAGATAATCCCACTGTTCAAGCGTCAAGCCATCGGCGCAGTGCAGGCTGCCGCCAGAGTCCGACAACGACACCACGCGCGCGCCCATCGACATCGCTTTGCGCGCCGCATGCTGCGCCACATTGCCCGAGCCGGAGAGCGCGATGCGCAAACCGTCCAACGCAAGGCCTCGTGTTTTCAGCATTTCTTCCAGGAAATACAGCGCGCCATACCCGGTGGCCTCGGGGCGCAGCAAGCTGCCGCCGAAGGCCGGTGCCTTGCCGGTAAACGTGCCGGTGAATTCATTGGCGAGCTTGCGGTACATGCCGAAGAGATAACCGACTTCGCGCGCGCCCACGCCGATATCACCGGCGGGCACATCAAGGTCCGGCCCGATATGACGGTACAGCTCGCCCATGAACGCTTGGCAAAAACGCATGACCTCACCATCACTGCGTCCGTGCGGATCAAAATCCGCACCGCCCTTACCTCCGCCCATTGGCAAGGTGGTCAGCGCATTCTTGAAGGTCTGCTCGAAGGCGAGGAATTTCAGCACCCCCAGATTCACGGAAGGATGAAACCGCAACCCACCTTTATAGGGCCCGATCGCGCTGTTCATTTGCACACGGAAACCGCGGTTCACCCGCACACTATTGGCATCGTCCACCCAAGCCACGCGAAACTGGATAACGCGCTCAGGCTCCAGCATCCGCTCGATCAGGCCTTGCACACGGTACTGCGGATGGGCATCAAGAAAAGGCCTGAGACTCATCAGCACTTCCTCGACGGCCTGACGGAACTCCGGCTGGTCCGGGTCCCGTCGGCGCACTTGTTCCAGCAGGTCGGGCAATGATTCGGACATGGCAATCGCTCACTGGCAAATAAGGATGAGTCTTCAGTCTAACAAGAGCGGCCGCGACCTTGCGCTCACAGGGATGCAACATCCGCCCCCTGTCACTGGATCAGGACTCGTGCCAGCATCTGGAGCGTCTTGGCGCTACACCACTACGCCGCTACGCCGCTACGCATTAGCGGCTACGCACCGGCCCTGGCTCATGTCGTGATGGCATGTCTTTGACGCATGCCCTGACAGCAAGGCCGGACGGGTACGCCACGCTCTGGCGCGACGCCCCCTGATTACCAATCCCGGAAATCCGACACTGGGTCTTTCTTTTCATTCGTCAAAAAGGAGATTTTCATGAAACTGCTGCGCGATCTCATGCTGGCCGGCGCCCTCGCCGCCACTGCCCTGCCCGCTCTCGCCGACCGCATCACCACCTACACCATCGATCCGACACATACCCAGGTGCATTTCTCCTGGACGCATGTCGGTTTTTCTAACCCCGGCGCCGTGTTCCGCGACGTGACCGGCACCATTCTGGGCAACCAGGACCATCCGGAAAAATCCAGCGTGCAGGTCATCATGCCGGTTGCCAGCGTCGACAGCTTTGTGCCGCTGCTGAACGAGCACCTCATCCAGTCCGGTGATTACTTCAAGGCCAAAGAGTTCCCCACGGTCATGTTCAAGAGCACGGGCATCCGCAATGTGAACAAAGAAAAACGCACGTTCACGCTGGATGGCGAACTGACCGTGAACGGCATCACCAAGCCGGTGAGCCTGGCGGCCAAGGCCAATGCGATTGGCGAACACCCGTTCTATGAAAAGGCAGCGGCGGCGGGCTTCGATGCCACCACCACGCTCAAGCGTTCGGATTTCGGCATGGGCAAATACGTGCCGATGGTGAGTGACGAATTGCAGGTGCGCATCACGGTGGAAGCCGTCGAAGCCAATGCCTACCGCATCGCACAGGAAAAGCAGGCCGCCGCCGCCAAGAAATGACACTCATGCCCGTTGCGTCATTGGGCACATGTTTCTGCCTTGCGAATGAATTTTTCGCATGACTGTGTGCCACAGGGATTTGTGCATGAAAGCCTGTGGGTGGAAGCCTGTGGGTGGAAGCTTGTGGGTAGGGGTTTGTAGGTAGCGGGTTTGTGCGAATGAATTCGCACCTACAAACCAACACTGCTCTACAGCGCCCGCTCTCATCCACAGACCGGCCCTCATCAAAAACCAACTCTCGCCAGCAGGCCGACACTCACCGGCAGACCAATCTGCAAACCCACAGGTGCCGACAGACCCGTTCGCCAATGCACGAACGGGATCATGTCGGGCGACGGCGCAGCACCAGACGCAGGCCGAGCAGCACTGTCACTACGATCAGCAGAGCCATCAGCGCTGTCAGGGCATCGCGCAGATTCTTGCCGAGCGGGTCCAGAAACGTCCATTTATGCAGCCACGCAAAGCTCCAGCCTTCGATGCGTTGCGGCGACCGCACCTCGGCTGCCGTCACACCTGAGACTGTCTCCACGAACACTGCCAGTTGGTCGGGCGTATCGAAGCCGACGCGATACACCGGCAGCCGTTTGTTGATGAAGCCGTACTCCCCTTCGAAGCGCGTGATTTTTTCGACGTGGGAGATAGCCGCCGCGGGCAAGCCGCTGTGTGCTGTCGCCAACAAACGTGCATGAGTGGCCGGCCCATCGGCCAGCAGACTACCGTCGGCCGCAAAATAACGCTCAGGTTCGGCGCTCTTGTTTGCCGTGGCCGACTCGCGGCTCACCACAGCATGCCCCGCTGCAGGATCAGCGCTGTGACCAACACCCTGCCTGGTACCATGCTCGCTGCCGTGGCTCGCGCCCTGTGCGTCATGCCCCGCACCAGCCACGGCGGTGCTGTCCTCTTTGTGTGCGGCATGACTGTCATGTGTCGCCTGTGCAGCGTCGCCCTGTCCGTGCTGAGCATCGTGTCCTCCCTGCCCTTCATGGCCGCTGTGGTTTTCATGACCCGCATGCCCTTCATGGCCGCCATGACCACCATGTGCGCTCTTGCCCACCATGGCGCGTGCCGGCGGGCTCAGCCGCCATACCGCGGCGCCATCCATGGCCAAGACTTGCAAAGACTCACCCTCGCCCAGCGGCAACTGCGCGGGCGACAGCATGAGCGCCGTCGTGGCCAATGCCTCGCCGCCGCGTGGCCAGGGCGCGGCCTCGTGCCGTGATTTGTCGAGCAACTGCAAATGCAGCATGGCGCTGGCGCTGAACATCAGCGTGCCGACCGCTGCCACAAGGCCGATACGGCGGTGCCAGCGCCGTGCCGGACGCGCACGCTCCCCCACGGCGGCGCGGCGCAGGAAATGGCCATACAACCAGAGCCCGCCCACGGCAGAAAAAAACGCGGCCAACAAGAACACCGTCATCAGCGTATCGCGCAGCGTTTCGTTGCTGATGAACATCCAGGAGTGCAGATTGCGGAACAGGCTGCCAAAACGACTTTTGAGCGTGTTGTCGAGCGTCGCCAGGCGCAGGGGAGATGTTTCCACAAACGCACGCAACTGATCGCCACCGGCAAACTCGACACGCCACACCGGCAACAAGCGATTCACATACAGGTAGTCGTCGCTGAACTCGCTGACCAGCGTGACGCCCGCAATGTCGCGCGCGGTTTCGCCGGTGTAATGCCGGGCCAGTGCGATGGCCAACTCACGGTCGAGCGCGTTGATGACGTCGCCCGTTTGCGCGTCGATATAGCGGCGCTCTGCCACGGCAGGCAGTGTCAACTGCCACACCGGCCGGTCTTGCCAGACCATGAGCCGGGCGCTCTCTATTGCTGCAATGCCGTTATCGGCCAGCAGTTGTCCCAGTGGTGGCAGATGGCTGCGCACCTCTTGCGGCACGCTCACCAGCAAGGCCGGTGGCGGCGTCATGGCAGCGGGCTGCGGCTGCAACCGCGTCACTATCGGGTGCGACAGCCCGGACAGCCCCCAGAACACAACCGGCAACAAGGCCACCAGACCGATCAGGCGGTGATAGCGCAGCACAAGGCGGGAGAGCATGGCCAACATGGATTTGTCACTCGCAATTCGTGAAAGTCAGAAACGGCAACGCCGGCACAAGGCCGGCGCGCGGGGCAGCATCCTGTCGCCCGCTTATGGCGTCCAGGTAAGGCCGGCGTAAACCGCACGGCCATCACCGGGATTGAACAGGCGCTGTGGCTGGCCGAAGGACAGCAACGTGCCATCGCCCACCACGTTATGTGTCGCGGCATACACCTTGTCGGTCAGGTTGCGGCCTTCGAGAAACCAACTGAAAGCGGGTGTCAATTGCTGACCAAGCTTGAGGCCGTACACCGCATAACCAGGGGCGGCCACCAGATTGCGGTGATCAACCCACGAAGACGAAGCCGCCTGCAGCGTGGGGCCGACATACAACCGCATGTCATCAAGGCGCAGCAGGAACTCGCCGTTCAGCACACGCTCGGGCACGCCAGCAATTCGGTTGTCGCCGTACACCGCGTCGCCATCAAAACGGAAATCGTTGTGCAGATAGTTAAGGCGAACCTGCAAGGCCGGCAGCGGGCGCAGCGACAGCGCCGCCTCAAGGCCTCGGTGCACGGTGCGGTCGGCATTCAACGTCGAGTAAGTGTTGGGGGCGGTCAGCACTGCGAGCAGTTCTTTGTCGAGACGGGCATGGTAGAGCGCTACATCCCATTCCAGCCCCAATTGCTCTGGCAGGCTGCCACGGCTGCCGATTTCCAGTGAACGGCCTTCCTGTGCATCGAGCTGGACCACGTTGCCACCATTGATTTCACCAAAGCTGGGCGGCTCGTAAAGTGCACTGGCATTGGCAAAGAACTGCACACCATTGTCCAGCGTCGTAATCACCCCCAGACGCGGCAGAGTTTCGTCGAAACGTTTGCTGAAGCTGGCATCAGCGCTTGGATTGTTATTACAGGCGGGCACCGTGCCGGCATGGCAAAGATCGTCAAAGCGGCGCAGCGAAGAAATCTGCTGCACACCGCCCACCACCGCCCACGCCTCACTCAAGCCCAGCGTGTACTCGCCATAAAGTGTGGTGTTTTCCGCGCGCTGGTCGCTCTGGTCGGTACGCGCCGCGGACTGGCCACCCACATTCACAAAACGATCATCGCGCGTGTCGCCAAAGTGCAGTCGGCCACCGACCACGAAGCGGTCAGCACTGCGGCCGAAAGGCGCCGTTTTTGTCCAGCGCAGGTCGCTGCCGTAGTCGTCGTTCTTCTGTTCCAGTACCTGGAAGATCGGGTGGAACAGATCTTTCTGTGCATAAAAACTGGAGAACTCAAGCTTGCCACCTTCAACCGGCAACCAGTTCAACTTGTAGGCCACACGATAGAGATCGAAATCGCGTTTGTTGTCGCCGGTGACATTACCGGGGGCGGCCTTGCGCACATCGCCGGCACGCCGCTCTGCCTCGGTCAGTGAGCCGGGCAACTCAGAATCCGTCCGGACGGCTGAAAAATACACGCGCTGTTCCAATGTTGCGCTGTTCCGGTAGCCGGCATTGGCAAACAGGCGTTGTGTGGACTGCTCGGCATGATCCTGAAAACCGTCGCGGCCGTAATGCGAAAGCGAGACAAAGCCGTCGGTACGCTCACCCGCGCCCGCCGTCTGCAGGTAAAGACGTTGATGACCAAAGCTGCCGCCTTCGACACGCAGCTCAGTGCCGGCATCACGTCCTGAGGGCGTGACGAAATTCACTGCGCCGCCCAGCGTGCCACTGCCGTACTGCAGGGCATTGGCACCGCGCAACACCTCGACATAGCGCGTGGCGAGCGGCTCCATCGCCTGAAAGTCGCCGCCGCCATCGGCCAGCGTCAGCGGCACGCCATCTTGCAGGAACATCAGGCCTCGGCCATGAAAGGTACGCTGCAGACCGGAACCCCGAACTGACAACCGCGACTCCTCACTGCCGAAGCGCGAGGCGGCGAACATGCCGGGGGCGTGGCGCAGCATGTCTTCGGGGGTGGCGGCGCGGCCTTCGCGCCAGGTCTCGGCCTCGACCACAGCCACACCACCGGCCACGCCCTGCTGGGCCGCACGCACGGCGGCCGCGCTTGGCACCGTGGTCACGGCACTCTCGGCCTCGGTATTCACCACCACCGCCGGCAAGACGTGCTCCTGACTGTGATCGGCGAATGCCGGAGCCGCCGCCAACAGACAGAGCGGCAGCAGGCGGGGCAGAAAGCCGGCAGCAAGCGGACGGGCAAACAACATGAAGGCACTCCGGACGAGGATTCGGGGCGCGCATTATTGGCAAACCGACCCGGAGGGTCACTGCGACATGTTGTCGCAGCAGACGCCGGCTGCCTGCCGCCCACACCAAAACCCACTCCTACTCCTACTCCACCGCAGAAGCGTCGCCGCCACCTCCCGTCACATTGCCACTGTCACTCAGGCACAAACCCCCGAACTGGGGGATGACAAACCACCATGACGCAACGGTAAATAGTGCCTTGCCCGTCTGCCGCTGGAGCCGTCATGAAAACCCGTCTTGCCTTGCTGCTGGCACTCGCCCTGCCACTGGCCGTCCACTCTGCCAGCGCCGCCGCGGCCCCCGCGCCAGACTTGCGCTACACCTTCAGCGAAGCCGATGACTCGCCCCTGCTGCGCGACTACAACGGTGAGCCCTGGTGGGGAATGCTCGCCAACTGTGCTGGCTATTACATGGCCGCATCCAAAGTGGAGGGCGTACCGCCCGAGGTGTCGCAAGCCCTGCGCAAACAAGGGAATTTCTACGCCACCGTGGCCAGCTTCCGGCTGGCGAAAGACCGCGGACTGGAGCAGACCATCCATCAAGAGGTGATCAACATCGCGACGCGTGCCGACGCCAATGCGCTGGCCAACGGGCTGGTCGCCACACCTGAGCGCCAGCAGTCCATGCGTCTGCTCTGCGGCGCGCACCTGAACGCCTACGAGCGCATGGTGCCGGGCATGGAACTGAACTGAGCCAAGCTGGGCTGAGCAAAACCAGGCAAAGCTGGGCTGAGCCAGCGCCAAGCCCGGCAACACAAGCCGACCCCGCCCCAACGAACTGCAACCGGCGTCAGCCGGACCGGCAAAGGCAGAAGCCCATCATGCGCAGGAGACCACTATGCGCAGGAAGACCACTATCCAAATGTCATCGAGCGTCATGAAGACGTCGTCAGCCCTGCTGCTGATCGGCCTCACCGGTCTGTCGCTGCCGCTGCGCGCACAAACACTGGCACCAGAGGTACTGCTGGGCAGTCATAACCAGTACCGCGAAGCACTGGGTATCGCGCCGCTGATCTGGTCAGACGAACTGGCCGCGAGCGCCCAGCAATGGGCCGACCAACTGGCCAGCAGCAACCGCTTCCAGCACTCCGATACGCGCTATGGCGAAAATCTCTGGATGGGCACGGCCAATGCGTATTCACAGGCAAAAATGGTGCAGAGCTGGGGCGATGAGCGCCATGCCTACGTGCATGGGGTATTCCCCAATGTGACCACAGGTGGAGTCGTCGGCCATTACACCCAGATCATCTGGCGGCGCACCGAAAAAGTCGGCTGTGGCCTGGCCACGGGCCGTGGCAACGATGTGCTGGTGTGCCAGTACGACCCGCCCGGCAACTGGCGCGGCGAGTCGCCTTACTGATGCCGGCGGCGCATCTGATTCGTGGGCCCTGCCTCGCTGCGCGTTTGCCGGTTGAGCCGGCGCGTCCCGGACGGCGGCTCGTTGCGCTTCAGTCGATCCGGTGTCGGCTGGATGAGGGACTGGCGCTTGAGCTGCCACAGCCCTATCCACGGCCAACCCCCGCTGCGCCACTTTATAGCTGGCGTCTGCCCCCTGAGTGGGGAGCCACGCACAGAGAGGTGCGCGCATGAAATGGCTGCGTCTGCCTGTGGGCTTGGGCCTGCTCTGGGCCATCTGGTTTGGCTGGCCTGCACAGCCTTGGCAACTGCCGGAAGGGGCGGTGCGGATAGCGTCGTCTGGCGCCCTGAAGCAGTTGTCGCCGGGCACGATCGCGGTGCTGGACGGTCGGGTCTGGCCGCTGCCGGAAGCCACGGCAGATGCCGGCGGTCTGCCGCGCAAAGCCCCGCTCCCTCAGCACGACGGGGCCTTCATTTACGAGCGCTGGCTGCGCTACAAGACTGAGCAAGGCGGCTGGACCACCCATCTGTTTGACGCTCGCCAGCCGGCTTTCCGCTTGGTGATGGCCGACGGCAGTACCGCCGACTTTAGCGCCGGGGCCTACCGTGAAAACGCGACAGGCCGCCGCCACAATGGTCTGGCGCAGTTACTGCCGGCGGAAGGTAACGCGCGACTCCGGCTGGCGCCGGCGCTGGCCGCTTGGTCGCCGGGCGAAAAGCCGGAGCGGTTGGCGGCAGAGCGGCATTCCCGAGGCTTTCGCCCAGGCGACATGGCCGTGGTTTACACCGTGGCCGGGCCTGTATTGCGCGCCACCGAGATGGCCAGCGGCCCTTTTGAGGCACATGCCACAACGCTGACACGAGAGGGCCGGAACTGGTGGTGGCTCAGCATCTTCCTGCGGCTGTTTTTCAGCCTCTTCGCCTTGGGCATACTCGCCGGCTTGTGGAAAAACGCTCAAGCACAGTCCCTTGACCATCCGGCAGATGCACGTCCGGCGAATGCCGGCATAGCAACAGGCGCCAGCAAGCACACGGCATTGCAAACCGCTTTGAACACCACATTGAACACGGCGCAGAACACGGACAGCCGCTCAGACGGCCATTCAGACAATCGCTCGAACCAGAGCTCTGCGAGCAGCCCCACCAGCAGCACCGCGCGCCACATCAGCCGCAATGCCGACAGCAACACTGAACACGACACTGCGCACGACAATCATCACGACCACCGCACACCATGACCGACCTTGCCCTGGCTGATCCTTCCCTGACCGAGACAGCCCTGACCCAAACCACTCTCAGCGCAACCGCGCTGACCGAAACCGCCCTGCGGGAGCCCGGCCTGACGGACATGGCGCTCACTGCACTGACCCTGACACCGCTCACGCTGGGTCTGGCCATCCTCGGTGTGTTTGCGCTCGCCGCAGGTGTCGCCCTGCTGGTGCCGGAAATGCGCGACCGGCTGGCCTATGCCGGTATGGCGAACTGGCCTGCCGTCAGCGGGGTCTTGCTACGGCGCGATGTCGTCGAGTACCTGGACAACACCCGCACTGCCGACGGCAAGCCGCGCTGGCAGCTCCAGCTCGAATACGTTTACACCGTGGAGGGTCGCGACTATCTCGGCCAGCGCATCGGCCCCAAGCCCGATCTTTATCGCCACCGTGCGGCGGCAGAGAAAGCAGCGCTCGTGTTTGCGCCCGGGCAAAAACTCATCGTGCATCATCACCCGCACAACCCGTCTGATGCCGTGCTGCGGCCGGTCGCGGCGGGCACACCCCGGCTGGTAGCCAGCCTGATGTTGTTGCTGGGCGGCATCGCCAGCCTCGTCATGATCAGCCCGCTGACACCGCCTCCTCCCTTGCCGCCATCAGTGATTCCGCGCGCTGACTGCGCCGCTTGGCGCGGCACCTACCAGCACATGGCCGACCCCCGATTTGTGGCGCGCTTCGTGCGCACCGGTGTCGATGCCAGCGCCGCCTCGCCGTATTTCCTCAATGTGTTCACACCCAGCCAGCGCAATTACTGGTTCCGCTTCGAGATGTCGAACGGCTACGGCGGCATTCACCTGATTCCGGTGAAAAATCCGCGCCTCACGGCCGACAACGAAGCACCAGCCGACATTCATGACGACGGCACGGGCACGGACACGCATAGCGGAGAGGAAGGCACGGCATTGCTCAACGAGCACCGCGAGCAACTGCGCTTTTACCCGCTGGACCACGAGCTGCGCATTCTCGATCACCCGCCGCAAATGCATTCCAATCGCGGTGGCACGCCGGCTTTTTTATTGATGCCGGAACTGGGCAACCTGCTCTGGTACGAGCCCGGCCTGCTCAACGGCCAGCCCGGCAGCGCACGTGAGGAGTTGCCGCGCGGGCTGTTCAAGCTGGTGCATTGCGAACTCAAACCCCTGCTCTGACCCCGTTCACATGAAAGGAGAACACGATGTCTTCATGGAAAGCCGCCGCCAGCCTCATGCTCTGCCTCGCCAGCCCGCTCGCGCAGGCCGACATTGCCCCAGCGTCTGCCGCCGACATGAAATGGTTTGAAGGCCGCTGGGCAACCGTCCCTGCCGATGTGCCCGGTATGGAAACCCTCGCCCCGGCCACAGCGGACTGCACCCATGCCGTCACCCTGCGCCAAACCGGCGCCAGCACCCTGATGCGGGTGAGCACGCTGCGCAATGGCGAAGCGCACACCGCCGAATTCGAAATCAAGACATTCGCAGGCAATTACCCATGGTGGCCACTGGACGACGGCCCCGCTCCGGTGGCCAAACGCATTGGCGACAACGCCTTCGTGCTGGCACGCACACAGATGGGTCGGGCAGACTGGGCCAACGCCCTGCAACACATCCGTTGCCCGGACTGAAGAGGGCGCCGCGCCGCTATCAGGAATGCTCATGCCTCCACCGAAAGTGCCCATGTCAGCACCGGGAGTACCCATGACTGTCAGTTACACCTTGCGCCGACACGCGCTGGAGCCCCTCATGATCTGGCAGGTGGCCGCCGATGCGCTGGAGTGCCGGACCGAGCGCGGGCCGATGCAGCGCTGGCCCTATGCCGGCATGGCTGAACTGCGGCTGCAATACGATCCCACCCGTTTTAACCCCGACAATTACGTCTGCCTGCTGACCCCCCTGAAAGGTGAGCGTATCCGGCTCCCCTCCACACACTTCGCCGGCATCGGCCATTTCGACAACCGCGCGGCAGACTACCGTGCCTTCGTGCAAGCACTGACAACCCGGCTGGCCGACGCCAATCCACGTTGTCACTTTGCGGCCGGCCCGACGCCTGCGCGCTTCTGGGCCGGGCAAGTCGTCCAGTGGCTGGCTCTGCTGCTAGTGGCCGTCGTCATCGGCATGACCGGGAGTGTGCCGCTGTTCTTTTTACTGCTGCTGGCTGTCATCTATCTGCCGCTGGCATGGCACTATGGCCGCCGCAACCGACCGCAGGCCTTTGTCCCGCCGCATCTCCCCGAGGCCGTGTTGCCACCGGAGCCCCGCCATGACTGACGCCGTTTTTCAGCCGCTGCTGCGGGCGACACGCTCCCGCTGCGTGCGTGTGCGTCTGTTGATGTGGCTCTTGCCATGGGTGCCGCTGGTGTTCGCCGGCATCGTGTTCACTGCAGATGTGGCCGAACTCGCGCCTGCCACAGCCGCCGGTGAAGGCCCGGCACAACTGATCGCGCTGTATGTGGCCGTGCTGCTATCGGCACTACCGGCGCTGGCCGCTTGGTATCTGCACGACCGCTATGTGGCCGAACTGGCGCTGGACGCAGAACAACGCCGCCTGCGCGTAACGCTGGTAAGAGCCTTCGGGCAGCGTGTGCTAGAGGCACCAATCGCCGACTTCCGCCCCGGTGGCACGCAGGCGACAGGCGCGCCGGGCACCGGTGTGCACACCCCTAGCGGCGGGCTCCATGCCCCTGACGGGCGCCGCTTGCTGGTCGATCTGCAGGCGGAATTTCCACTGGGTCAGGAAATCGTGTTCGAGTTGCTGCACAACCCCGAGCGCGCCTGTCGGCGCCTGCCCGGTCTGCTGCGGCGGCAAGGGCCAGTGGCGTAAGCGGCAACGCGCCAGAATGGCTGCACCCGGCATGGCGATCCTTCGACAGCGCCTTCTCCAACTGTCCTGCTCCCCCTTCAACGCCCCTTCACTCGCCCCTCGCTGGCGAGGAACGGGAGAGGCGACACAAGCAGTCGCTCATCGGCTCGAAGCGTCATCATTTCACCGTAGCTGAATCCGGAAAGGCGATTTTGAAAAAACAGAGCCCTGCATTTTGCAGAGCCTCACTACGAGCAGTGCTCTTCGGGCATGACAACTGCTGTGGTCAGCCGCTTGCTGAAAAATGCTTTTCAGCAA
>JAUXNL010000521.1 GCA_030684415.1 Moraxellaceae bacterium
GATCTGACCGGCCCATGATTGCCTTGCCAGGTCGACGGCGCTGGAACTGCTGAACGACTGCTCGAGAGCGCTGGCGCGACCGATAAGTTCCGGGGGAACAGGGCAACAACCTTCGCCGAAGTCGGAGTCCCAAGCTGCCGCTGGATTTGAGACTGCTGTCGCAGCCATGAACGAAGGTACCAAGAGAAGTGCAAATTGGGCTGCATAAAGACTTAATCCAGAAGTTTTCCTCATCAGTTGCCTCCAGTGGCAATCTCCATTCTAGTCGCTCATGCACCCTTTCAAATCGAAATTTCTTACGTTTCGCTGTTCAATGGTAGAAGAGCCGTGAGGAGGTTGCAATGTATTCTTGCATATCAAATTTACACAACTAGATACGTTTAACGACGACGGGACTTCATGGCATGAACAACGCTTCCAAATTCCGAGGCCATTTCATGGCAGAGTGCTCGGGAGCTAGGTATAACTAACCCTTTGTTTTTCTTGCGCTCTCTAAGTTTGTCTGGTGATGAAATCCGAGCATAGTGCCCGCTGCTCAATTCCGTTTGGAATTAGAGGCCCTTTGGCGGTGAAACGGTGCTGGCGACTCTCGGGTCAAACCATCTGATAACTGTTGATTTTATTGTATAATATTGTCTCTGAAAGCGTTCTCACAATGACTGTGAAAGCATTCAAAATTGTATTGCGTGCTTGTCGCTGGACGCGGTTTTCCGAGGTATGTGTTCAAGTCGGCGACATTTTGATCTGAGGTTCAGCGCCGCCTATGACCGATTTAGCGCTTTGATTTTACGCCATTTTTCAAATAATCCCAGATATTCCCGGCTATTCCCGCCTTTTGGCAGAACCGTGTGTCAACCTACAGGGGGCCTATGGGTTTCGGCTGGCCTATCATTGTGGCCGTCGGGGCCATGCATGGACTTAATGTGGATGAAACGCCGAGCATTTCCAACAAACATGCTCTGCCTTTGCCGGTAGGTCTTCCAAGAAGATCAAAACGATTTCAATAAGATTGGTGGGAAATCCGCCGATAAACAGGTGCTTGAACACCAAAAAAATGTGGATAAACATCCCCACAGATTTCACCCATGAGATGCTTTTGATCGTTTCGAACTAGAGCAATTGGGTGCCCACATGAGATCGTATTTAACCCGATTTATTCACCGCAGGCAGCTTTGTGGGTTGGCGGGAGTAGCCTAAGTCATTGTTTTGCTGTAAGAATATGGGTGTCTAATCCGATCTTTCAGCGAGACATAAAATGC
>JAUXNL010000530.1 GCA_030684415.1 Moraxellaceae bacterium
TGACGCAACAGGCTTCAGCGAGGATTTTTGCCGAGAGCATCCTGCAATTGCCGAACCTCACGCTTGAGCCAGTACAGCTTGGCGTTGAGCTTGAACAAGGCAAAAAGATTGAAGCCGGCAAACAAGCCAACGGCGGCGCCCACCGCAAAACTGACCAGCACCACCACCCCACTGTTGACTTGGTCAGCGGCGAAGAAAAGCAGATTGAGCGATACCGTCTGGTCGTTCACGACAACCAACCAAAGGCCGGACAACAGCAACAGCAAGGCCGACACGATGAAGAAGGTTTTGCGCAGCCAGGCCATATCAGGCTCCGCCATTCTGGTTGGCTACGATGCGCGCTGCCGCTTCAGCCGCCAGCTCTTCCTGCAGGCTTTCGTTGACCCGGTCTTTCAGTTCCTTGCCCGGCTTGAAGTGCGGCACATATTTGCCGGCCAGGGTGACGGCTTCTCCGGTTTTGGGATTGCGGCCGACACGCGGCTCACGATAGTGCAAGGAAAAGCTGCCGAAACCGCGAATCTCGATACGGCCGCCAGTGGACAGGTTTTCGGACATCTGCTCGACAATGGTCTTGACCGCCAACTCGACGTCCTTGGCCGTCAGCAAGCTCTGCTTGGCCACGATACGCTCGATCAGCTCGGACTTGGTCAGCGCCATTGCCTGTCTCCCTGCGGGGGTCATTGCGGCCTCTTTCATGGGCTTAGAGAGGCTTCTCAAGAACGTATGGGGATATCCGATGTAACGGGCTGATTTTAAACACAAAAAACTCGCAGTAGCAAACCACGACCCTACGGTGGCTCAAAACCCTGCCAGCGCAAGGCCTGCCCCTCATGAAAAACCGTGCGCCCAAGAAAAAGCCCCGCCAGATGGCGGGGCTTTTTCGGTGCAAGCTATATGCGTTTTACCGCATCAGTTGCTCATCTGCGCCTTGATCAGGTCGCCGATGGTCTTCGGGCCAGCCGATTCGGTGTCCTGCTCACGCAGGTCCTTGATCGCTTCGCGCTCTTCCACTTCGTCCTTGGCCTTGATGGACAGGCTGATGACGCGGGACTTGCGGTCGATACCGATGATCTTGGCTTCGATTTCCTGACCCACCGTGAGGTGCTTGGTCGCATCTTCGACGCGATCGCGGCTGATTTCAGAAGCACGCAGCGAGGCTTCGACACCGTCGAGCACTTCGATGGTGGCGCCCTTGGCATCCACAGACTTGACCTTGCCCTTCACGATGGCGCCCTTGTCGTGTGCACCGACAAAGTCACCGAACGGGTCGCGCTCAAGCTGCTTCACGCCGAGAGAGATACGCTCGCGCTCGGGGTCCACGGAGAGGATGACCGCTTCCACGGCATCGCCCTTCTTGTACTTGCGCACGGCTTCTTCGCCAGTCTCGTTCCAGGAAATGTCGGAGAGGTGCACCAGACCATCGATGCCGCCTTCCAGACCGATGAAGATGCCGAAGTCGGTAATCGACTTGATGTTGCCGGCAACCTTCTCGCCCTTCTCGTGAGTACGGGCAAAGGCATCCCAGGGATTTTCCTTGCACTGCTTGATGCCGAGGGAAATACGACGACGCTCTTCGTCGATGTCGAGCACCATGACTTCCACTTCGTCGCCGATCTGCACAACCTTGGACGGGTGGATGTTCTTGTTGGTCCAGTCCATTTCGGAAACGTGCACCAGACCTTCGACGCCTTCTTCGATTTCGGCAAAGCAGCCGTAATCAGTGAGGTTGGTGATCTTGGCCTTGACGCGCGTACCTTCCGGATAGCGGCCCATGAGTGCCAGCCAAGGATCTTCACCGAGCTGCTTGAGACCCAGGGACACACGATTGCGCTCGCGGTCGAACTTGAGCACCTTGACGGTGACTTCCTGACCGACTTCAACGATTTCGCTCGGGTGCTTGATACGCTTCCAGGCCATGTCGGTGATGTGCAGCAGACCATCGATGCCGCCGAGATCCACGAACGCACCGTAATCGGTGAGGTTCTTGATGATGCCCTTGACGACCTGGCCTTCCTGCAGGTTTTCCAGCAGCTGCTCGCGTTCGGCAGAAGACTCGGCTTCCATCACGGCGCGGCGCGAGACGACCACATTATTACGCTTGGCATCGAGCTTGATGAGCTTGAATTCCAGCTCGCGACCTTCGAGGTGCGCGGTGTCGCGGATCGGACGGATGTCGACCAGCGAACCGGGCAGGAAGGCGCGGATGGAACCCACATCCACGGTGAAACCGCCCTTGACCTTGCCGGAGATGATGCCCTTGACGATTTCGCCGCCTTCGAAAATCTTTTCGAGGCGCGTCCAGGTTTCAGCGCGCTTGGCTTTTTCACGGGACAGCAGGGTGTAGCCCATGCCGTTGTCCAGTGCATCCACAACGACGTCAACGGAGTCGCCCACGGCAACTTCGATTTCACGACGGTCGTTCAGGAACTCTTCGCGGGCAATCACGCCCTCCGACTTCAGGCCGGTGTCCACAGTTACCCAATCAGCATCAATGGCAACCACGGTACCGCTGATCACGGCTCCCCGTTCGACATCCAGACCCTTCAGGCTCTCTTCAAAAAGAGCGGCAAATGATTCACTCATGTGTAAAAACCTATTGATGCAAATGCATCGCTTTCTGTCCGCACATGACCAGCTCATGCGGGGCTGTTGATGGCGGTCGCGGCGTCACCCTTGCTGGTTGACGTGACGTTGCGGCCGTTTTGCTTGTGCAAACCTTTCGGGCAGTTGCCGGGCAATCTGCCAATGACGAAAAGCCTTCCGGATGCCATGGCACGGAAGGCTTTTCATCCACTTCAATTCCTTGAGGGCGGAGTATCCGGATCACGACACCTTGAGGTGGCGGTTCAGCACGGCAATCTGCTCTACTTCTCGTCGTACACGCGCCATGACGTCATCGATACCAAGGTGGGTGGAGTCCAGCACGATGGCATCGTCAGCGGGCTTCAGGGGCGCTACCGCACGGTTGATGTCGCGGTCGTCACGTGCCCTGATGTCGTCAACGAGGGCCGGCAGACTAGCACTGAAGCCCTTTTCCAGCAACTGGCGGTAACGGCGTTCGGCACGGGCTTCGGCCGTTGCGGTCAGGAAAAACTTGAGGCAGGCGTCGGGGAAAACCACGGTTCCCATGTCGCGACCATCGGCCACGAGGCCGGGTTGTTCACGGAAGGCATGCTGGCGCTGAAGGAGCGCGGCGCGTACGGCCGGCAGTGCGGCGACCAGTGAGGCTGAACGCCCCATTTCCTCGGTGCGGATCTCGTTGGTGACCTGCTCGCCTTCGAGAATGATGACGGCATCGCCATTGCTGCCCTGCTGGAACTGCACATCCAGGTGAGCGGCCAACACTTCAAGGGCCGCCTCATTGTCAAAGCTGACGCCATGCTGCTGCGCGGCCAGTGCCAGCAATCGATACAGCGAGCCCGAATCCAGGACCTGGAAACCCAACAGGGTCGCCAGACGGTGTGCGATGGTGCCTTTGCCCGAACCACTGGGCCCGTCGATGGCCACGACCAGCGCAGGCACCGGGGGCATCACGATTTTTTCGACTTCCGCACTCATCAATACTTCCTCGTCTTGCTGGCGCCCCGGAACACCCGTCACACGCTGACGGCCGGGGCACAATCCCTGCCTGTTGCCCAACGCCCTGAACAGGCCAACGGCCGGCACGGACTTGTCGCCGACCCCCTCCGGCAGGAGGGGGTCAAGCGCGCGTGCTTTCTATAGAAACCGTCCCGCAAAAGCAACCATGACCCGCGGGACAGTTTTGCAGCCGTGGCGCAAGGGGGGAGCCTAGACCCTCTCAATGACAGCAATATTGAGGCCAGCGCGGCGAGCCAGCCCGGTGAAGTCAGGGAAACTGGTGGCGACGTTGGCACAGTCTTCTATTTCAATCGGGCCGCTGGCCCGCAGCGCCGCAATCGAGAAGGACATGGCAATACGGTGGTCACCATGACTGACGACACGACCGCTGCCCAACTGGCCACCGTCAATGATGATGCCGTCTGGCGTCACTTCGCAGCGGATGCCGAGCGTGGTCAGACCATCCGCCATGACCTGGATGCGATCCGATTCCTTGACCCGCAACTCTTCGGCGCCGGTGAGTACGGTACGACCCTCGGCACAGGCAGCCGCAATGAACAACGCCGGAAACTCGTCGATGGCCAGCGGCACCTGGTCTTCAGGAATGTTGATGCCGTGCAGTCTGGCGCTGCGAATCCGGATATCCGCCACCGGCTCGCCGCCGACTTCGCGCTCGTTCAATACGGTGAGATCGCCACCCATGGCACGCAGGATGTTGATGACACCGATACGGGTCGGGTTGATGCCGACATGCTCCAGCGTGATGTCGGAGCCTTCCGCAATACTGGCGGCCACCATGAAAAAGGCGGCGGAGGAAATGTCGGCCGGCACGTCGATCTTCATGGCGCGCAGCTTGCCGCCACCACGCAGGGTGACTGTCGGGCCGTTCACCTGTACGTCGTAACCGAAACCGCGCAACATGCGCTCGGTGTGGTCGCGTGTGGGCGCAGGCTCGGTGACCACCGTTTCGCCATCGGCCCAAAGACCGGCCAGCAGCACCCCCGACTTGACCTGGGCACTGGCCACCGGCATTGCGTAATGAAAGCCTTTGAGCGCGCGCCCGCCTTTGACAGTGACGGGGGGCGTACCACGCTCACCCGTGGTCTGGATGTCAGCGCCCATCTGGCGCAGGGGCTTGGCGATACGCTCCATGGGGCGCTTGCTGAGCGAAGGGTCGCCCGACATCACCGTATCAAATGGCTGTGCGGCCAGAATCCCGGAGAGCAGACGCATGCTGGTGCCGGAGTTGCCGCAGTAAATGGCGCCCGGCGCAGCACGCAGCCCATTGAGCCCCACACCATGCACCCGGACTTCGCCTTGATGCGGGCCTTCAATCACCACACCCATGTCGCGGAAAGCCTGGATGGTGGCCAAGGCGTCTTCGCCTTCGAGAAAACCGCTGACCTCGGTCACGCCTTCGGCCAGCGAGCCGAGCATGATGGAGCGATGGGAAATGGATTTGTCCCCGGGCACGCGGAACGTACCGGCCAGACGGCCCCCGGGCTGTACTGCAAACTCAATGTTCTTGGGCTTCATGGTCTTCGCATAGGCCGTACCGGCCAGCATGTGGGTAAAGTGGTCTCGCGCCACCTTGGCGCGCGTGAAAATGCCAAGCAGGGTTTCGGAGTCGCCTTGCTCGATAGCGGCCCGCAGCTCGCTGACGCCCTCGGTAAAGTGCCCCAGGGCCTTCAGCACCGCCTCGCGGTTGCCGAGAAAAATGTCATGCCACATCAGCGGATCGCTGGCGGCAATACGGGTGAAGTCACGGAAGCCGCCAGCGGCATAACGGAAGATGTCGAGATTTTCCGATTCGCGCGCCAAGGTATCCACCAGCGAAAACGCCAGCAGGTGCGGCAAATGGCTGGTTTTGGCCAGCACCTCATCGTGGCGATCCACAGGCATTTCCAGCACTTCGGCCCCCATGGACTGCCATACCTGCCGCACGATGTTCACTGCCGCAGGATCAGACTCGGGCAGCGGCGTCAGGATGACCTTGTGACGCGCAAACAGGTCTGCTTTGCCGGCCAGCACGCCACTCTGCTCGGAACCGGCAATCGGGTGCCCCGGCACGAAGCCGGCGGGCAGTGTGCCAAACACCGCGCGTGCAGCGGCCACCACATTGCCCTTGGTACTGCCGCCGTCGGTCAGGATCACGCCCGACTTCAATGCCGGCCGGATGGCCCGTAACACGGCTTCAGTCGCCGCGACTGGCATCGCCAGCAACACAAGGTCGGCATCGCGCACCGCCACTGCCGGGTCCACATCCGCCACATCCACCACGCCCAGCTCACGGGCAAGCGCGCAAGTCGCCGCGCTGCGGGCGGAGCCGCTGATGACCTGCGCCAGCGACTTTTCACGCAACGCACGTGCAAAGCTGGAGCCGATCAGTCCCAGACCGATGATGGCGACTTTTCCAAGCAGGGGGGGCGAACCGGGCACAGGCGCAGACATCTCAGAGCACCGCTTTCAATGCAGCCAGAAAACGTGCGTTTTCGGCTTCTGTGCCAATCGTCACGCGCAGGAAATCAGGCATGCCGTAGTTGGTCACCGGGCGGACAATCACCCCTTGATGCAAGAGTGCGTCGTATATCGGCAGGCCGGGGCGGCCCAGATGCACGCAGAGGAAATTGCCGCGCGACGGAATCACATCGAGGCCCAACGCGCGCACGCCCGCGGTAATTTGCAGCATGCCGGCGGCATTGAGTGCGCGTGAGCGGGCAACAAAGTCTTGGTCGGCCAACGCGGCCACTGCCGCGCGCAGAGCCAGTGCATTCACGTTGAACGGCTGACGGACCCGGTTGAGGACATTGGTGATATCCGGATGCGCGAAGGCATATCCGATACGTAACGCCGCCAGACCATAAGCTTTGGAAAACGTGCGGCTGACAATCACGTTCGGGTAACGGTCGAGAAAATCGAGGCCGTTAGGGAGCTGCCCCGGCTCGACATACTCACCATAAGCTTCATCAAGCACGACCAGCACATTCTCGGGCACGGCCATGAGGAATGCGTCGAGCTCACCCTCCTCCACCCAGGTGCCGGTGGGATTATTGGGATTGGCAATGAACACCACTCGCGTTTTGTCGGTGATGGCGGCAGCCATGGCGACGAGATCATGCCCCCACTCAAGCGCCGGCACACTGATGCCCGTCGCGCCCACCGCCTGCACCACTAGCGGGTACACCGCGAAAGAATGCTGCGAGAAAACCGCCTCGTCTCCGGGCTTGAGGAACGCACGACCGACCAGCTCCAGAATGTCATTAGAGCCATTGCCCAACGTGACTTCCGCCAGTGGCCGGTCATAAAAATCAGCGAGTGCCTTTTTCAACACAAAGCCGTTTCCGTCGGGATACAGCGCCAGTTCGCCCAAGCCAGAATCAATGGCCGTGAGCACACGCGGCGAACAACCCAAGGGGTTTTCATTGCTGGCCAGCTTGATGATGTCGTTCAGGCCGAGCTCGCGCTCCAGCTCTTCAATCGGCTTGCCGGGCTGATACGGCGACAGTTTTTGCACGCCGGGGGCGGCAAGGGAAATGAAATCACAGGCCATGATGGCACCTTTTTTCCTGTCCTGCTTCGCGCGGCAAAAGGGCATGGGCAAGCTCAGCGGCCCTGCCCCTTTCCGACCGGGAGGACAAGTTCATGTTCAAAGAACGGCCTTGGGATATGAGCCGAGCAGCTTGAGATCACGTACACGGCTTTCGAGTTCGGCGAGCGCCTCTTTCACCGGCGCATCATCGACATGGCCTTCAAAATCGATAAAGAACACATACGACCAGGCATCCGTCTGCGAAGGCCGGCTTTCGATGCGGGTCAGATTGATGTTGCGCGACTTGAAAGGCTCCAGAATGCCGTAGAGCGCGCCCGACTGGTTGCGCTGCATCGACACGATGATGGACGTTTTGTCGTCACCTGAGCGCGGCACCGCCTCCGTACCGATGATGAGAAAGCGCGTGGTGTTGCGCGGATTGTCCTCGATGCACTCGTTGAGCTTTTTCAGCCCATAAAGCTCCGCCGCAGTTTCACCGGCAATCGCCGCTGAGTGCCATTCACCTTTGATGCGCCGGGCCGCCTCGGCATTGCTCGATACCGCCACCCGTTCGGCTTTCGGGAAATGGGCATCCAGCCACTTACGGCACTGCGCCAGCGACTGCTGGTGTGAGTAGATACGCGAAATGGCCGCTGGCTGCGTGCCATCACTCACCAACAAATGGTGATGAATGCGCAGCTGTACCTCGCCAATGATGCGAACACCGGAGGCAATGAACGAATCTGCGGTATGTGTGACCACCCCTTCGGTGCTGTTTTCCACCGGCACCACGCCATAATTCACCGAGCCGGCTTCAACCTCACGGAAAACTTCATCGATGGTGGCCAGCGGCACTGTCTGCACCGAGTGCCCGAAGTGCTTGAGTGCGGCGGTTTGCGTGAACGTGCCAGCCGGGCCGAAAAAGGCAATGCGCATCGGGTGTTCGAGTGCCAGGCAG
Organism: Moraxellaceae bacterium; assembly: GCA_030684415.1. GTDB lineage: Bacteria > Pseudomonadota > Gammaproteobacteria > Pseudomonadales > Moraxellaceae > UBA2031. Next base: position 8,067 of record JAUXNL010000530.1, read on the forward strand.
GCTGACATGATCTCGCGAAACAGGCGCGCCATTTCTTCCGGATGCAAAGGCCCGGTGTTGCGCGCCATCACTTTCTGCAGCACTTGCGCTTCGCGCTCGGGCCGATAGAACAGCGTGGCGTTCGGGTCTTCGGCCTTTTTGACTTCGGCCACCTGCTGCGCACACTGCGCCCGCTCACTGATCAGCTTTTGTATCTGATCATCGAGGCCGTCAATTTTCTGGCGAATCTGTTCGAGCGTCGGTTTTTCGCTCATTCTGCAAGCTCCACACTCACGACAGTTGTCGGTGCGAATTCATTCGCGGCTGTTCATGGTGTGCGAATGAATTCGCACCTGCCCTCTCGGCGGAGAGGGCATCAAGCATCAGCCCATCTTCTGCTGGAAGTCCTGCATGAACGCGATCAGCGCATCCACGCCCTCTTCCGGCACCGCGTTATAAAGGCTGGCACGCATGCCGCCCACCGAGCGATGCCCGGCCAGATTGAGCAAGCCACGCGCTTCGGCATCTTTGAGGAAGGTTTTTTCCAGCGCCGGATCGAGCAGCGTGAACGGCACGTTCATGATCGAACGGTACGTCTTGATCACGGGGTTGTGATAAAAGCCGCCGCTGCCATCAATCGCCGCATAGAGCTTGGCAGCTTTACGCTGATTGATCGCGGCAATGGCACTGAGTCCGCCATGGTGCTTGAGCCACTTGAACACGAGGCCCGCCAGATACCAGCTGAAAGTGGGCGGCGTGTTGTACATGGAGCCGTTGTCGGCGGCGACCTTGTAATCCAGCATGGTCGGGGTGCCGGGCAGCACTTCACCTATCAGGTCTTCGCGCACGATCACCAACACCACGCCAGCCGGCCCGATATTCTTCTGCGCACCGGCATAGATCAGGCCGAATTTCGAGACATCCAGCGGCTGCGACAAGATGCTGGACGAAAAGTCTGCCACCAGCGGCACCTTCACGTCCGGAATGTAGTTGAACTGCACGCCATGAATGGTTTCGTTCTCGGCGTAGTGCAAATAAGCCGCTTTGTCATTGAGCTGCCAAGTATCGAAAGCAGGCACGCCCCGGAACTTGTTGTGCTCGTCAGAGGCCACCACGTTCACGTCACAGAATTTCTTGCCCTCTGCAATCGCCTTGGTCGACCACATACCGGTATTGACGTAATCGGCCGTGCTGTGGCCGCGCAGCAGGTTCATCGGAATCTGTGCAAACTGGAGCGATGCCCCACCTTGCAGGAACAGCACCTTGTAGTTCGACGGCACGTTCAGCAGCTCGCGCAAATCCGCTTCCGCTTCTTCGGCAATGGCCACGTACTCGGCCGAGCGATGGCTCATTTCCATCACGGAAAGACCACGGCCCTTGTAATTCAACAGGTCTTTCTGGGCTTCACTCAGCACGGCCTGTGGCAGTGCGGCGGGGCCGGCGCAAAAATTGTAAGCACGCGTCATGGCATCAGTTTCCTTTTCATCATGTTCGACAGTTGCTGGCGCAGAACCATTGTTTGTCTCTTTGCCTGTTTGCCTCATTACCTCGGGCACTCATTCTGTCTCTGGCACGACATCTGTCGCGGCGTCGTCACCGGACTCCCCGGCTTGCGCGCCGTTATCGGCATCAACGTCGGCACTGGCGTTGCTGTCGGCAACAGCCTCAGCCCCATCCATGAACTCGGCGTCCAGATCATCGCCACCCACATCCTGCAGACGCACCACACCCACCAGATGCTCGTCATCCGCCAGTTTGATCAGCGTGACGCCCTGGGTATTGCGTGAGAGCACCGATACTTCCGAGACACGGGTGCGCACCAGCGTGCCCTGATCGGAAATCAGCATCAGCTCATCCGCTTCGGTGACTTGCACAGCGCCCACCAGAGCGCCGTTGCGCTCGGACGACTGGATGGCAATGACACCCTGACCGCCACGGCCGCGGCGCGGGAACTCGGCAAGCCCGGTGCGTTTGCCATAGCCGTTTTCGGAAGCAGTGAGAATCTGTGCGCCGGCCTCCGGCACGATCATGGAGATCAGGCGCTGGCCGGCCGCGAGACGCATGCCACGTACACCGCGAGCCGTACGCCCCATGGTGCGCACATTCTTTTCCTTGAAGCGGATGACCTTGCTGCCATCGGAGAACAGCATGATTTCGCAGGCACCGTTGGTAATGGCGGCGGCAATCAGCGTATCGCCTTCATCGAGGCGCAGCGCGATCAGGCCATTGCTGCGCGGACGACTGAACTGCACCAGCGGTGTTTTCTTGACTGTGCCATTGGCCGTCGCCATGAAGATGAAAGCGCCTGTGGGCTCATCCTGACTGTCGTCGGTGTCATCGCTGTCGACAGCGTCGGCCTCGTCAACCTCCGGCACAACGTCGGCAACCGCATCAATCACACTGTCATCCAGATCGTCATCGTCTTCCGGGGCTTGCTCGGCGAGCGCGGCAAGATCAACCGGCAACAAGGCCGTGACGCGCTCGCCTTCAGCCAGCGGCAGGATGTTCACAATCGGCTTGCCCTTGGAGCCACGGCCGCCAGAGGGCAGCTCATACGCCTTGAGCCAATACACCTTGCCGGCGCTGGTGAAGCAGAGCAGCGTGTCGTGTGTGCTGGTAACGAGCAGATGCTCGATATAGTCATCATCTTTCACTGCGGTAGCGGACTTGCCACGACCACCACGGCGCTGGGCGCGGTAATCGGCCAGCGGCTGCGTCTTGGCATAGCCAGCGCGCGAAATCGTCACCACGACATTTTCTTCGGTGATGAGATCTTCGAGCGTCAGGTCGAGGCGCGATGCGATGATTTCGGTACGGCGCTTGTCGCCATACTGGTCACGGATTTGCGTGAGTTCATCGCGAATCACCTGCAACAGGCGCTCCGGGTCCGCAAGAATGAGGCCCAGCTCTTTGATTTTTTCCAGCAGTTCCTGATACTCGGCGAGCAGCTTGTCTTGCTCAAGGCCGGTCAGGCGGTTGAGGCGCAAATCGAGAATGGCCTGCGCTTGTTCGGAAGACAGATTGTATTTGCCATCCACAAAACCGAACTGTGCGGGCAAGGCATCCGGGCGACAGGCATTACGGTCGCCGGCGCGCTCAAGCATGGCCACGACCGCACCCGGCTCCCAACTGGCGAGCATGAGGCGGTCTTTCGCTTCCGACGGGCTCGGCGAGGTCTTGATCAGCTCGATCACCGGATCGATATTGGCCAGCGCCACGGCCAGACCTTCGAGAATGTGGCCGCGTTCGCGTGCCTTGCGCAATTCGAACACGGTCCGGCGCGTCACCACTTCACGGCGGTGACGCACAAACGCCTCGATCATGTCCTTGAGGTTCAGCAGCTTCGGCTGACCATCGAGCAGCGCCACCATGTTGATGCCGAACACGCTCTGCAGCTGTGTTTGTGCAAACAGGTTGTTCACCACCACTTCAGCAACTTCGCCACGCTTCAGCTCGATGACGATGCGCATGCCGTCCTTGTCGGACTCGTCACGCAGCTCGGAAATGCCTTCCAGCTTTTTCTCTTTCACCAGCTCTGCAATCTTTTCGATCACGCGCGCTTTGTTAAGCTGGTAGGGAATTTCCGTGAAGATGATGGTCTGGCGACCGGTCTTGGCATCGGTTTCGATGTTGTGGCGGGCGCGCATGTAAATGCGGCCACGGCCGGTGTGATACGCCTCGACGATGCCAGCACGGCCATTGATGATGGCCGCCGTGGGGAAGTCCGGGCCATGGATGTATTCCATCAGGCCGTCGATGGTGATGTCTTCGTTCTCGATATAGGCGAGACAGGCATTCACGACTTCGGTGAGGTTGTGCGGCGGAATATTGGTGGCCATGCCGACCGCAATACCGCTGGACCCGTTGATGAGCAGGTTCGGCACCTTGGTGGGCAGCACCGCCGGAATCATTTCCGAGCCGTCGTAGTTCGGCACCCAGTCGACGGTTTCCTTTTCAAGATCGGCCAGCAGCTCGTGCGAGAGTCGGGTCATGCGCACTTCGGTGTAACGCATGGCGGCGGCATTATCGCCATCGACCGAGCCGAAGTTGCCCTGCCCGTCCACCAGCATGTAGCGCAGGGAGAACGGTTGGGCCATACGCACGATGGTGTCGTACACCGC
>JAUXNL010000535.1 GCA_030684415.1 Moraxellaceae bacterium
ACGGTGGTCGCGATGGAAGCCTGCAGCAGCGCGCACTACTGGGGGCGTCAGTGTGAGGCGCAGGGTCTGGTGCCGCGCCTGATGGCAGCGCAATTCGTGAAGCCCTTTCGCAAGAATGCCCTGGTGAAGAACGACCGTCAGGATGCCGAAGCCATCGCCACAGCGGCGCGTCAGGGCAACATGCGCTTCGTGGCCGTGAAGAGCGAAGCGCAACAGGTGCGCCTATGCTGGCACCGTGTGCGCGAATGCTATAAAAAAGATGCGCTGGCCCTGCGCAATCGCGTGCGTGGTTTTCTCGCCGAGTTCGGCTTAGTGCCCGCAGCTCAAGCACGCCTTGGCCGATCTGGATTCGGAGAAGCTGCCCGCGTCGTTAATGCGCTTGATTCACTTGCAGCAGGAGCACCTCGCCGCCATCGAAGCAGGGATGGCGGAGTGCGATGCGCAGATCGCCGCGCAAGCCAGGGCCGATGAACGCTGCGCCCGGCGGCGCGACCTGACCGGCATCGGGCCCGTGACCGCCGATGCGGTAGTCGCCTCGGTCGGCAATGCCGCCGAGTTCAAGAACGGTCGCCAGTTTGCTGCATGGATGGGGCTGACGCCCACGCAGTTCGGTAGTGGCGGCAAAGTGAGCCTCGGGCACATCAGTTGTCGTGGCGACCGCTACTTGCGCACTTTGCTGATACAAAGCGCGCGGAGCTCCGTGCAACGCGCGAAGGTGACGCCTGCGGAGAAAGCCACCGCAGAGCAACAGTGGATTGTGCAACTGAGTGCGCGCATGAGTTACGGCAAGGTGCTGGTGGCGATAGCGAACAAGCATGCGCGTCAGGTGTGGGCCATGCTGGCACGGGGAGAAGCTTACGATCCGGAGGCCTGGCTCAAACATCCGATGGTGCAGCGAGCCTGAAGAGATTTAACGTAGCAACAGCAACAGAGCAGTACATCGTCCACGCCAAGCGCGAAAGTGTAGACAACGGGTCAGACCGACTCGGGGAGAGCCTGACTAACAAGTTGGTTGCCATGACTTGTGCTGACTGATCCTC
>JAUXNL010000540.1 GCA_030684415.1 Moraxellaceae bacterium
AGCAAAAGCAAAAGCAAAAGCAAAAGCAAAAGCAAAAGCAAAAGCAAAAGCAAAAGCAAAAGCAAAAGCAAAAGCAAAAGCAAAAGCAAAAGCAAAAGCGGAATGGGGGCAGTGCTGGGCGGGTATGCGTGGCGGCTGATGGGCTAGATATTTTTTGGCATTCGTTCTGGATGACGACGATGCTGTCGTAGGTGCGGATTCATCCGCGCTGGGGCATGTGGATTGGCTGTGGTGGGTCAGGCGGGTTCGCTGTCGTGGTCGTGGTCGTGGTTGGGTGCGCGGGGGCGGGGGTCGGCGGGGAGCCAGCGTTCGAGAATGGCGGTGAGCTCGGCGAGGCGGACGGGTTTGGGGAGGTAGTCGTTCATGCCGGCGCTGAGGCAGTTTTCGCGGTCGCCGCGAATGACGCTGGCGGTGAGGGCGATCACGGGGATGTCGCGGTTCTTGCTGCTGCTGGCGCGCAGGCGGCGGGTTGCTTCGAAGCCGTCGAGCACCGGCATCTGGCAATCCATGAGCACAATATCGTAGGGCAGGCGATCGAGTGCGCTGAGGGCTTCTTCGCCGTTGGCGGCGACATCGGCGTGCAGACCGAGGCGCTTGAGCATTTCGCCGGCGACCAACTGGTTGACGGTGTTGTCTTCCACCACTAACACCCGCGCGCGACGGAGCTCGGGCATTTTTTCTGGCCGGCGTGAGGCAATCAGCGCGGCGGCATTCAGGGCATTGTCGAACGGCAACTGTACGCTGAACGTGGTGCCGCTGCCGGGCTGGCTGCGCACGGTGATCTCGCCGCCCATGCGTTCGGCCAGCCGGTGCGAAATGCTCAGGCCGAGCCCGCTGCCGCCGTAAGGGCGGGTATTGGAGACATCGCCTTGCTGGAAGGGGCTGAAAAGATAGGGCACATGCTCAGGCGCGATGCCGATGCCGGTGTCGCGGATGGTGAACAGCAGCGTCAGGCGCGAGGGCATGCGCGTGACGACGGACACCTCCAGATGGACTTCGCCCTGCTCGGTGAATTTCACGGCGTTGCTGATCAGGTTGATCAGGATCTGGCGCAGGCGTGCAGGATCGCCGCGCACATGGTCGGGCACATCTTCCTGCACGGTTTCCAGCAGCAGCAACTCTTTTTCGGTGGCACGGGCGCGTAAAAGATCCAGTGCTTCGTGACAGATCTGGCGGGGGTTGAACACCAGCGGTTCAAGATCGACACGACCGGCTTCGATGCGCGAAAAATCGAGGATGTCGTTGAGCAGGTGCAGCAGCGCTTCGCCGGACAACCGGGCCAGTTCCACCAGCCGGCGTTGGTCAGCGGTGAGCGAGGTGTCTAACAAGAGCCCGTTGATGCCGATGACGCCGTTGAGCGGCGTGCGGATTTCATGGCTCATGGTGGCGAGAAATTCCGACTTGGCGCCGCTGGCGTCTTCCGCCGCCTGCTTGGCGGCTTGCTCGGCCGCCAGGCTCATGGCCAGCGCACGGATGCTGCGGTCGGTGGTGCGCCGCGAAGCGATGCCGATGCCGGCGCACATCAAGACCAGTACGATGCGGCAGAAGGCCTCGTAATCCGGGCCGGGCAAGAAGTCGGGTGGCAGCGTAAAAAATTTCTCGCTGAGCAGCGGCAGCAACATGCCGACGCTGGCAATGGCGGTCCAGATCAGGCCAGGGCGCACGCCAATCACGTAAGTGACTGCCAGCGGAATCGGGGCGAGATACCAGATGGCAAAGGCTTTGCCTTGGCCCATCAGCAAGGAAATGGTGACGATGCCGATCAGGTTGGCGGCGGCGATGAGGTGGGTGCCGATTTCCAGCCGGCGTTGCTCACCGGTGGCGGTCACCCATTGCAGGGTCAGCAGCGTGGCGAGCACCGCGAGCACGTCGGTGAGGCCGATGCGCCAGTGCCCGAGGAACAGGCCGAAATACACGGCATACAGCGCCCAGCCGGCGGAAATGATGTAGGCGAGGCTGCTAGCGCGTCGCAGTTCCTCTTCATCGGCCCGCGCGCCGGTGACCTTCTCTGTCACGATGAATCTCCTGTGGCAGTGCTGCCGGTATTCTTTTTATTGTTGGCCAGCGACGGCCGGTTGATGTCCCTTTCTTTGCTGGCTTTGCTGGCTTTGCTGGCTTTGCTGGCCGGTGCGGCGGTGGCACGGCTGAAAAACAGGTCTGCTGCGTCCGTGCAACATGTGCCGGCTGCGCGCTGAAAAGCTAGCGTCCGCGCAAGAACAGGCGGTCGAGCTCGGCCAGCGTCAGTCGCGTCCAGGTCGGGCGGCCATGATTGCACTGCCCGGCCCTTTCTGTCGCCTCCATGTCGCGCAGTAGCGCGTTCATCTCGGTCACGCTGAGCTGACGCCCGGCGCGCACGCTGCCATGACAGGCCATGGTGCCCAGTAGCTCGTTCTGTGTTTCTTCGATGCGACGCGTGTTGCCGTGCACGGCCAGGTCGGCGAGCACATCGCGCACCAGCGCTTCGGCGCGGGCCTGGCCCAGCAGCGTCGGCACGGCGCGCACCAGCAGGGTTTCCGGGCCCATGCGCTCAAGCTCGAAACCGAGGCGGCGGAACAGGTCGCCATCGTTCTCGGCCTGATCGGCCTCGCGCGAACTCACCGCCAGCGACAATGGCACCAGCAGGGGCTGCGAGGCCAGCGTGTTGGCGCTGAAATGCGTTTTCAGGCGCTCGTAGGTGATGCGTTCGTGCGCCGCGTGCATGTCGACCACAATCAGCCCTTCGGCGTTCTGCGCAAGAATGTAGATACCATGCAGCTGGGCGATGGCAAAGCCGAGTGGGGGTACTTCGCCGGGGGTCTGTTCGGCGCCGAAGGCGGCATCTGCTGCCGGGCGCTGGAAGGCGAAGGACGGGGCGTAGGCGGCCCGGTTCTCGTGCACGCCAGCAAACGCAGAGCCGCCACCGCTGCCGGTCAGGCCGCCATACGCCGGCGAGCCTTGCACGGGCAGCGCCAGCGCGGACTGGTCGCGCAGAGTGTCGGGCTGCTGCTCGTGTGGAGTGCCCGCCATGCCCGGCAGCGCAGTGCCGCCTGCCGCCGGCGCCTGATCTTGCGGGGTCAGCGTCGCAATCACCCGATGCAGGCTGCGGTACAGAAAGTCGTGTACCTGGCGCTGCTCGCGAAAACGCACTTCATGTTTGGTGGGGTGCACATTTACATCCACGGCGCCCGGGTCCAGCTCAAAAAACAGCACATAGGCCGGGTGCCGGCCGTGAAAGAGCACATCGGCATAAGCCTGACGCACGGCATGGGTGACGACGCGATCGCGCACCATGCGGCCGTTCACATAGAAATACTGCAAATCGGCCTGCGCGCGCGAAAACGTCGGCAAGCCGAGCCAGCCGCGCAGGCGCAGGTTGCCGTGATCGATATCCACGGGGATGGCCGCCGCCATGAACGCCGGGCCGCAGAGCGAGGCCACGCGCCGGCGCCACTCTGCTTCTTCCTGTGCCGGGCGCAGACCGTGAATCTGGCGACCGTTGTGGGTCAGCGAAAACGCCACGTCCGGATGCGCCAACGCCAGCCGCTTCACGGTTTCCTCGATATGCGAAAACTCGGTGTTTTCGCTTTTCAGGAATTTGCGCCGTGCCGGTGTGTTGAAAAAAAGATCATGCACGTCGACGGTAGTGCCACGGGCGTGGGCCGCCGGTTCGACCGCGGCAGTCATGTCGCGGCCTTCGGAGCGCACGCTGTGGCCCAGGCCGCTGTCGTTGTCGCTGGTGCTCAACACCAGACGCGAAACTGACGCAATCGAGGCCAGCGCTTCGCCGCGAAAACCGAGCGTGGCGACGGCTTCCAGATCTTCCAGGTCGTGAATCTTGCTGGTGGCATGACGTGCCAGCGCCAGCGGCAAATCGTCGACATGCAGGCCTTCGCCGTTGTCGCGCACGCGGATACGTTTGACGCCGCCTTCGTCGATGTCGATGTCGATGCGCGTGCTGCCGGCGTCGAGCGCGTTTTCCACCAGTTCCTTGATGACGGACGCCGGGCGTTCGACCACCTCGCCGGCAGCGATCTGGTTGGCAAGGCGGGGGTCGAGAGCGTTGATGCGGGCCATGGTTGTCCGTGTGCGAGAGAGCGGTGTGATTCAGCGGGCCGGAATTTTCAGCACCTGTCCGATTTTCACGTTGTCGTCTTTCAACTGGTTGTGTTCGCGCAGCACTTTCATGCTGACGTTATGGCGACTTGCGATACGCGTGAGCGTGTCGCCCGACACCACGCGGTAGCGCAGCTCCCCCGGCGTTGCTTTTGCTGACGGCTTTGGCGTGGCGTTGCTGTTGATCGTGGTGGTGGTATTGCCACCGCCCATCAAGGCGGCGGCACGCGCGCCTTCATTTGCCGACAGCACAGGCTGGCTGGCCTGTGCGCCGGTATTTTCCGTGGCGCGCACGGGGGCAGCGGCGACGGCGTTGCTCTTGCCGGGGCGATCGGCCGCCCAGGCGAAATAAGTGCCGGGGGCCGGGTATTTCTGGTTGTAACGCAGCAGCCCGTCAAAAATGGCCTTCGCCAGCTCGCGCTGGTGGCGTTTGTCGGTGAGTTTTTCTTCTTCCTGCGGATTGGAAATGAAGCCGGTTTCCACCAGCAACGACACCATGCCCGGTTCTTTCAGCACGGCAAAGCCGGCTTGTTCCACACGCCGGCTGTGCAGCGGCGTGAAGTGGCTGAAGCGGTCGAGAATGTTGCGCCCCAGATGCAGGCTGTGATCGAGCGAGCCGGCCACCACCATGTCGGCCAGCACGTTGCGCAGGGTGTCGTCGCCGCTCTCGATGGCGGCACCACCAATCAGGTCGGAACGGTTTTCGCGTTCGGCCAGCATGCGCGCGAAGCGCGATGTGGCGGAGCCCGCACCTTTCAGCGACAAGGCGAAGACGGAGGCGCCGCGTGCGGCACGGTTCTCGGCGGCATCGGCGTGAATGGAAATGAAGATGTCGGCTTTGTGCTGGTGCCGTGCCAGGCGGCGGCGCTCGACCAGTGGCAGGAAGTAGTCGCCGGTGCGGGTCAGCACCGGGGTAAAGCCGGGCTCGGCCTTGAGCATGGCCTCCAGTTCGCGGGCGATGGCCAACGTGACGTGCTTTTCGTAGCTGCCGCGTGCGCCAATCGCGCCCGGGTCTTCGCCGCCGTGGCCGGGGTCCAGCGCCACAATCACGTTGCGGTAGCGGCGCGGGTCGGGGCGCTCGCCAGATGAGGCTTTTTCAGGGATGGCATCAACGCTGGTGTCCGGTGCTTTTTCGACAGGCTTTGCCACCGGAGTCGGTGTGGCGGTCATGACCGGCAACGATGGCGAGACGGCTGTTGTCGGTGCCGGCACGGTGCCGACCGTTGCAGAAGACGCCGGTGCAGAAGACGCCGGCGCTGTGCTTGCGGGTGTTGTGCCGGCTGTGGCGGTGGCGGCGGGCGTGCTGCCTGATGCGGCAGGCGCCCCGGGCTCAGATGGATGAGTCGTCGCCGCAGCAGGGCTGGGTGCCGCGCCGCTGACATCCACCGCCGGGTTTGTCAGCGGCGGCACGGGCGTGGTGACCAAGGTCGAGGGTGCCGTCGCGCTGGCAGGCGGCAGTGGCTGGGTGGGCTTGTCGTAAAGATCGAGCACCAGCCGATGCGAATACTGCTCGTTTGGTGGCAGTTGGAACAGGCGGGTGGAGACTTCCTGCAGCAGCTCGACAATCAGGCGCTGGCCATTGGCGCTGCGCTCGAAGCGCACTGCCCGCAGCGGTGGCACAACCGAGGGCAGGGCAATCGGGCCGGCCAACTGCATACCCTCGATGTCGACGATGACACGCGCCGGCGTGCTGTCGGGGCTGATGGACGCCTTGGCCGGGCCGCTCATGTCGAGCACGAGGCGGGTGTTGTCGGGGGCGCGCCAGGAACGCACGGCGGTGATATCGGCGGCGCTGGCCAGCGGAGCCGCCAGCACCAGGATGAGCATCAGGAAAAATGGCCAGATAACGCGCACGCCGACTCCTTTGTTAGCCGGGGTACGCGGCCAGTGCGGCGCGCCCCTTGTCAGTGTGTGCCAGCAGCGCAAGCGCGCGCCCGTCAGGAATCGCCCGGATTGTAATGACGAGGTCGGGCGCGGGCAAAAGCGGCTGGCCCCGTTCCGGCCATTCGATCAGGGCGAGAGCGTCGGGGCGGCAGTAGTCGCGAATGCCGAGCAGCTCCAGTTCTTCCGGATCGGTGAGCCGGTAGAGATCGAAGTGGTAAATCGTGTGGCCGCCGGTTTCGTAGGGTTCGACCAGCGTGTAGGTCGGGCTTTTCACCGCGCCAGCATGGCCGTAACCACGCAGGATGCCGCGCGTGAGCGTGGTTTTGCCGGCGCCAAGATCGCCTTCGAGATAGACCACACCGCACCCGGCGAGCGCCGAGGCAAGGTGGCGGCCGATGGCTTCTTGCGCGTCGGCATCGGCGGCGGTGAGGGTGAGACTTGCGGTCACGGATTCACCCGACGTTGCAGGAACGGGAACAAGTCGCTGGCCAGCAGGCCGCGCTCGCCACGGCTGCGTGCGGCATCGTCGGCGGCCAGTGCGTGTACGGTGACGCCAGCGCGGGTGGCGCTGGCCGCATCCAGCCCCTGCGCCAGCAGCGCGCCGATGATGCCGGCCAGCGCATCCCCCATGCCGCCACCGGCCATGCCCGGATTGCCGTAAGCGCACAGTGCCAGGCCTTCATCGTCGGCGACCAGACTGCCGGCGCCTTTGAGCACGATGCTGCTCTCGTAACGTTCGCGCAGCGCCTGTGCGGCGGCGGGCCGGTCGGCCTGCACACTGGCGGTGTCGATGCCGAGCAGGCGCGCGGCCTCGCCCGGGTGCGGCGTGAGGATGCGCAGGGCCGGTGTCGGGTACAGGTCGTCGGGCATGGTGGCCAGCAGATTGAGGCCGTCGGCATCGAGCACCAGCGGCTTGGCGGAGTCGAGCACGGCGCCGTAGAGCGCACTGCCCCAGTCGTCGTGACCCAGGCCGGGGCCGAGCACGACCATATCAGCACGCGCCAGCAGCGGCGCCAGATCGGAGGCCTGCCGGATGCCGTGGCACATCAGCTCGGGCCGGCGCGCGTTCAGCATCATCAGGTGCTCGGGGCGGGTGGCCACGCTCACCAGTCCAGCGCCACAGCGCAGCGCGGCTTCGCCCGCCAGCGCGACCGCGCCGGCCATACCGTAGTTGCCACCAATCACCAGCACATGGCCGTGGTCGCCCTTGTGCGCATCGCGCGCACGGCGCGGCAGCCAGCCCGGCAGCGACATCGCCGAGAGCCGAGTGGCCACCGGCGCAAGGCCCTCGGCAAGGCTGGCCGGCAAGCCGAGATCGGTCAGCTCCAGTGTGCCGGTCAACGTAGGGCCGCGGCCGGTGAGCAGACCGGTTTTCAGGGCGATGAACGTGATGGTGGCGGTGGCCTGCACGACCGCGCCCGGCGCATGGCCGGTGTCGGCCACCAGGCCGGACGGAATATCCAGCGCCAGCACCGGCTTGCCGCTGGCGTTCAGTGCCGCGATGGCGGCGGGGAAATCGCCGGTGGGCGGGCGATTAAGGCCGGTGCCGAAAAGTGCATCCACATAAATGTCGGCCTCGGGCAGCGTGCCGGCCCAGCTCGACTCCGGCACGCGGGCGCGGGTGGCATCGCTCGCGGCGGCAATCACCTCGCCCTTGAGCAGCTCATGCTCGCCCACCGTCAGCAGGCGCACGTCCAGATGCTGGTCCCAGGCCAGCCGTGCCAGTACATAGCCATCGCCCCCGTTGTTGCCACGGCCGACCAGCACGACAATGCGTGTCGCGGCGGGCCAGTGTTCGCGCAGGTACTGGAAAGCGGCTTCACCGGCTTTCTGCATCAGGACGTAGCCGGGCGTGCCGGCGGCAATGGCGCGACGGTCCAGTTCGCGGCACTGGGCCGCGTTGTACAGGGGCAGGGGCAGCGAGCTCATGGCGAGGGTCTGGCAAAAGGGAGAGGCTCGCATCATAACGGACGAAGCGGGAAACGCTTACCCTGTGCCGTGCGGCCGCAAGAAAAGTCTGCTCGGTCATTTGTCCGGCAGCCGGCACCGGTCTTCCGCCGCAAGTCCTCCGTCATAAGGTTTCCGTCATAGGGTTTCAGGGATCAGGCACTGCATTCATGACACGCATTCCGCACGCCACCGCGCCTGATTTCGCGCAGCTCGCCGCCGACATCAAGGTGTGGGGGCGCGAACTCGGTTTCCAGCAAGTCGGTATCAGCGATATCGACCTTGGCGCGCATCCACAGCATTTTGCCGACTGGATTGCCGACGGCTTTCATGCCGGCATGGACTTTCTGGCCACGGACTACGCCAAGCGCACACAGCCCGCCACCCTCATTCCCGGTACGCGGCGCGTGATTTCGGTGCGCATGGATTACTGGCCTGCCGACACCCGGCCGATGGAGATTCTCAAGGACGGCACCCGCGCCTATGTGTCGCGGTATGCACTTGGCCGCGATTACCACCGCACCGTGCGCCAACGCCTGCAGAAATTCGCTGACCGTATTGTCGAGGCGGTCGGCCCTTTTGGGTATCGCGCCTTCACTGACTCTGCACCAGTGATGGAAAAACCCTTGGCCGAGCAAGCGGGCTTGGGCTGGATGGGCAAGCACACGCTCATCATCAACCGTAGCGCGGGCTCGTATTTTTTCCTCGGTGAACTCTTTACCGATTTGCCCTTGCCGGTGGATGCCCCGGTCACCGCACACTGTGGAACGTGTACGGCCTGCATCGACATTTGCCCCACGCAGGCCATTGTCGCGCCGTATCAACTCGATTCGCGCAAATGCATTTCCTGGCTGACCATCGAATACGAAGGCGTGATTCCAGAAGCGTTGCGCGCGCCCATCGGCAACCGTGTGTTTGGTTGCGATGACTGTCAGCTGGTTTGCCCGTGGAACCGCTACGCGAAAACATCGCCAGAGAAAGATTTCCTGCCGCGGCATGCGCTCGATCGCGCCAGCCTGCTGGATCTCTTTCGCTGGAGCGAAGCCGATTATTTGCGGGCGACTGAGGGCATGGCGCTACGGCGCGCACGCTACCCGGTGTTCTTGCGCAATCTCGCGATCGGTCTTGGCAATGCGCCGTATGATCCCGCTATTGTTGCGGCGCTGGAAGCGCGATTGCCGGAGGCAGGCGATGTGCTCGCCGAACACATTCGCTGGGCCATGGCACAGCAGGTGGCGCGTGCACCCTGAACGCATGCTTCTTCCCGGGCAAGGATGGCAGGGGCGCGAATCAATCACGCTGGAGTGATTGATTCGGCGTGGAGCGAGTCCGGACAGGCGCTGGAGTCGTGGGCGGAAAAGACCGTGACGGACTTTTTCAGAAAGCGGCTAAGTGCGGCGATGGGTATTCGCCTTCCGCTCCGGTATCAGCGGAAATCCTGGCGTGGCTTGTCAGCGATAGCCGTGCTATTCCAGCAGACTCCGGATGATGGACACGTTCCCGAAAATGGCATTCGCCTTCGAACCGCTTGGGCTCCGATGCGCTGGGGCGGTGTGGAGAGTCCATGAACAAAAAAATGAAAGATGCATGAGACGCTCACATAAAAAAGCTCCGGTGCTGGTGCTGCGCAATAACAAGGCCATGTTTCTCTGGGGCTTTGCCGTCGTCTTCACGACGATGCTGGCGCTGATGACGCATGTGCTGGTGCGTGATGGCGCGCCGAAGGGCTATTCGCCCTTGTTCATGACCGGTGTGTTCCTGTTTTTCTGGTGTGGTGCGCTCGGCTTGGCAAGTTGGGCGATGGAGTCGTGCTGCACAGCGGTCAGGGTGACAGCAGATGGTAATGTGCATGTGCTGTGGCGTTATCCGTTGCGTCGCGAGCAGCGCTGGCTTGATCGGCAGGCCGTGCCTGCCGCGGCAGTTTTTGCGTCAACAGATGACGAAGGCGATCCGTATTTTTATGCGCGGCTTACCCTGGGTGACGGCACAATCATCAATCTGGCCGAATGGCATGATCGCGAGGCTTGCGAGGAAATTTGTGCACGCTTCAACGCAGCGGTGTCGGGTCGGGCCTCTGACTGAGAGGCGCCCTCAGGGCGCCATCAACTTCAATTGTGTCCGCACTTTGTCAGCAAACTGGTCGTAGTGGGCGCCCAACAGTTTGTGCAGCTCAGCGTCGGTAGCATAGCCGACCGACTGCCGCCAGGCTGACTTGGCCTCTTGCCCGGCGACCCAGCGCTCTTCAACACCTGCAAGGTCGGTGACATACATCGGTGTGGCATGAGGATGGGCATGGCGATATTCCGCCACGCTTGCCGCATGGTGCTGCACGATGTCGGCCACGGTGGCCTTGGCAGGCAATTTATTGATGATGATGTTGCCGCCATATTCGAATGGCGAAATGCTTTCGGGTTGCGTCGAGATCATGCCGCCATCATCGAAGTGCGTCACACACTCCGTCATTTTTTGCGCTTTCCATTTGCCGGTCAGCAGCATGATCAGAAACACGATCATGCCCGGCCACTTGGGTTTGAGAATGAAACTGGCCATGCCGATATCGCCGTCCGCATTGCGGAACAGGCGCAGCAGTACGTGTTGCCCCAGCATGTTGAACATCGCCATGGCTTCGGCATCAGCAATTTTCGTCATGCCGAGCGGCGCCGCGGCTTTGGCAACTTGGTCGCAATGACGGCGCTGCCAGGCCGGATAATCCGCTGCTTTTACTTCGACCAGACCGGGCGCAGGCTCGTACGCGACATTGAGGATCTGGCGTGCCAGATTCATGGCCGTCATGGTATCGGGATCGTCGCTGACATTGGCGGCGAGCGCGGTGCTGATGTCTTCGCCTCGGCGAATGGCTTCAGCCGCGCCGATGATGGCTTGTGCCGCCATGTCCTCTTCCAGCGTGCGGTTTTTGCCCGGCGTATCATCAAGGCTGCCCAGCAACATTTGCGCCATTTGTTCGCGCTCGCCGGCACCATTTCCGGTTGAGGCGGCGCGCCGCTCCATGACGTAGTCGCGCATGGGATCATCAGCGGCCATCTCTGCCAAGGCATTGTCATAGCACCGCAGGGCATCATCAAAGCGGCCAAGGTCGTGCAGGATGCCCGCCAGGCGGATGGCGTGGCGCGGCTGTTTTTCCAGTTGCCAGCAGGCCTCGTAATCACTGGCGGCCGCTTCAAGCGCGGTGCGGTCGTAGCACATGCCAGAAAAGGTTTGCACGACACCGGCCGCTGCCGCGTTATCGTCGCTGGCTTCTGTGGTGAGCATGGCCTGCATTCGCCGAAGGCCGGCACGTTCTGCACGGTATTCGGTATTGCCGGGTGCCAGCGCAATGGCGCGGTCCAGCAGCGTTGCCGCTTCTGCCGCGCTGTCATCCTGGCCGGCCTCGGATTCGCGATAGCGCAGCAGGCACGACAACATGTAGCTGGCCTGCGCATGCGCAGAGTCGCGCTTCAGCACTTCACGCAAATCACGTTCGCTGCGCTGCTCCAGTGATTTTTCCAGTGCGCTGCGCTTGGCGAGCGCGGCGCGGGCTGCTGGTGGTAAATTTTCTTCATCCGCGTCGTCATCAATATCGGGCTCGGGTGCGAGGGCGTCCAGCTCCCAGCCGCTGTACTCCACGCGACGGATGAGCGCCGGGCTGTAGTCCGGCCTTTTTTCAATCAGCCGGTTCAGTGCGGCGGGCACCTCTTCATGGCGTTCAAGCTTTTCCAGGCAATTGGCGCGGTGCCAGTGCAAGGAGGCCGACTGCGGATGGCTGGCGATCAGCCCATCCAGAATGTCGAGAGCGGTTTCGTACTGGCCGGCATCGTACTGCTGCATGAAACGGTCGAAATCGGGATGCTGCGCCATTCATCTTCTCCAGATATTTTGTGTGTGCCTGCCTTGTCGGGCAGGCACGAATTACGTGCTGAATGTATGGGTGCGTGAGCGGCTTTGCATTCGTACCCGGCCAATGCTCAATCACTGCAACGGCGTTGTACGGGTTGACGCTCACCGCGTGTCTGTGGGCCATAGCGCCCTCAGGCCATTACGTGACAGGTGGCTTGCCTGTGGGCGACTGCTTCACATCGACTTGTCCGGGCCAAGCCTATTGAGCGGCGGCACGACGGAGCGCTGCATGGCAAAGGCCAGCAGCACGATGGAAACCGTCAGCCAGGCCAGGCACTGCAACACACCGGCGGGGTTGCCCGGCATTTGCAGAGCAGCCATGCCGCCCTTGTGATGAAGGTATGCCATGCCGCCGGCCAGCCAGACGCACCAGGCCAACCACAACAAGCCCGCGGATGCAGGTTTTTCAGGGGAATTGTGCATCAGCAGGTCCATTGCACTGGGCGTGAGGCCGCCACGAAAGATGCGGTGAATCCTGCCATTCATCGGCCGCCCTCTTCAATATTGGCCATGGCGCGAGTGGTCGGTAATCGGCACCGCTGAAGCGGTTTTCAGGGGCAGGGCTGGGTCTTCCGCTCAGAAGTCTTATAGTTGGCAGGTTTCTCAGTGCGTCGCAGATGGGTCTGCCCGCCCCTCTTCATTCGTCCGGTAGGCGAGCGTGGAAGCGCCGCCAGGAGTCAGTGGCATGAAGCCAATCATCGTAATGACAACGTGCGTGATGCAAGCCGTGGCCTTGTCTGTCGTGGCGCTTTGCGCATCCGTCGCGGGTGCCGCCAGCGAGGAAGCCTTGCAAGTCCGTGGCCCTTGGACGGGTAATTTCGGCAGTTGTATGGGGTCGGCCTGCTGTGTCGATGTCCGCCGCTCGGCTGGGGCGCCTGCCTGTGTGCGCAAGGAGGTCATTCCGGTCGCACGGCCGACGGCGGGCAATCCCGATGAATTACTCGGTGAGCCTGAAGACTTCCGGTTGGTGTCCGGCCCGTGGAACAAAAGTGTTCACAAAATCGAGTCGCCTTATCTGGTCGGGCTGGCGAGCAAAGACAACAAGATCGTGTTGCCGCCGGAACACAAACGCATTTTGCCGATATCGGCGACACATGCCGTATCGGATGTGGGGCTGGTGAGTTTCAAAAGTGGCAAGGTCATCCGGCCTTGGGATGAGAGCCTGCGCTTGCCGATCGTGTTTGCGCCCTACGATGTGACGCTGGAGAAAACCTATGCGCGAGCGGATGGGTCAACGGCAAGTTACCCGGTGGCGCAACGCTCGCTGGCGGCGGTGATCAGTGTGGTGGCCGAGCGGCCGATGCCGGCACCTGCCAAAGGCCTGTTGTGCGATGTCGTGTTTCTCAATGGCCATGGCGAGCCGCGCGGCCGATTGGACAATGTCGGTTGTACGAAAGGCGTCGATGCCAAGCGTCTCGGGCAGCGCATCATGCTCAGGACGCATAATCCGGGTGAGCCCTCGCGTTTAGTGTTCACCAATTTCCTGGGCGAGTTCATCGCCTCATCGGCGCAGGTTGATTTCTTTCGTCCGGTACTGCGCTTTTTTTATAACGACCTTCACAAAGGGGTTGCCAATGCCGGTGTTGAAACCGGCAATCCTGAAGTGGCGCTGCGCATCGGCACGTTTCCTGATCCGTTTGATGAGGGGCGAGACGGGCTCTACCAACCCCTTGATGGCAATGGCGACCCGATGGAAATGGGTGAAAACGTGCTTGGCATGATGCCGGTGCGTATCGGACGCCAGAATTTCCCGGCGGATTATTTTCAGAACGGCTGGATTCTGATTGAGCAAGCCGAAAGTGGCGAGCTGCGCTTTCGGGCCGGATCGGGCTCGGCTGCCAATGTGTTGCGCAAGCGCAGTAGTTTGCCACTGCTGGACAGATTGCAAACGGCGCCCAAGCTGACGACAGGCGTGGCGCAATTGCATGGCGGCTTGCCGGGATGGCACGAGGAAACCCAGTTGTTGGTGAGGTTGGCCGATACGCAACAATGGGTGGCGCTGGATCGCAACAAACCCGACGTTGATGTCGCTTATCTGCAGCGTCTCTGGAGTGGCCGTCCTGCCAATGCGGCGGCGGTGTGCAGCGGCGGCAAGTGGACGCTGGCACCAAAATCAACACAGGCAAGTCATGCCAATGAGCCGCATGTGTGTGTCGGCATGTCGCCAGAGGTGCTACTGGCGGAGCGTCGGCGTCATTACGATGCTGCTGGAGAGTTGGTGGCGGATTTGCTCGTGCGCAAACAGTATCACCAGGACAACCAGCACATTTATATCCGGCAGGCTGCCGAGCAACGAGCCCGCGACAAAGCCGCCGTGGATCAGTCGCAGGCCCGGCAAACCGCTGCGCGGCGCAACTACACCTGGGGCGATGTGGAGTACACCATCTGCCCGGTGTTGGGCGAAAACTCGCCTGAATGCCGTGCTGGCCGGCAGCGCCATCCGGTAGAGCCGCCACCGCCGCCACCCACCATCCAGCAATTGCTGAACGAGAACATGCGGCAATACATGGTTTGCCAAGAGGCTCGCAAGAATGCGGCGCGGGTGGTCCGGAACAAAGGCACATACTCCGTCAGTGGTTATGTATGGGTGGACATTCCGGAATGCCGGAACTGGTGATGCGATGGGCGCCAAGTGCGCAAGTCTGTGCCCGCCGCGGAGGTGTTGCGCGGGAGCTGGGGTTCGATGTTGGTGGCATAGGTTTTTGTACGGAAGTGGCTGCCGATCTGGCAGCCCCATTGCTTGAGCGTGTTCATGTGCTCCACCGAATTAGGGGTGATCGACATTCAGAAAACGATTTCCCTTGGCGTGCACCCAGCACTTGTATTGAAGCTCTCGGGTTCGGCGCGCTGCCAGCAAAGTGCTAGAGCAAGTTCGGATGTTCGATGACATGGACGTAGCGGATCTTCTCGTTGCCGCGCATTTGGCAGGTCGCGTAGCCGGTCTTGTCTGCTGACTCGCCGTCGGCCCGCAGGTCGACCACTTCAACGCAGTGCCATCCCATGTGGGGCACACCCGGCTGGTCCCATCGATTTCCACTC
Source organism: Moraxellaceae bacterium (assembly GCA_030684415.1). Taxonomy (GTDB): domain Bacteria; phylum Pseudomonadota; class Gammaproteobacteria; order Pseudomonadales; family Moraxellaceae; genus UBA2031. Next base: position 14,857 of record JAUXNL010000540.1, read on the forward strand.
ACGACTGACCTACCTGATTTTCGATCATCGAATACTTGCCTGTATGGCATTCCATGCCACATCCCAGCGTAGGCCCCGTAGTCGAGGCAAGCAGACGCCACAGCGGCTGCGCCCGCATGCGCCGGTAGGTCGCGATGGCTTTGTCTGCTTTCACTGCCAGTCTCCTATGTCGGCAAGCAACCACGGACCACCGGCCCGCCAGCGAGCTGAAAATACCATGTTGGTACTGGCCGCCTTGATGACTGGCAGCATGAAGACGCCCAGCGCTGTAATGACCTCATCCAGTGCTAGCGCTTCAATTCGGTTCTTTCTCAGGAATGCCTGCCATTGCACCTGCTTCTGCGCATCTTGCGCAAACGCATCGGTGAGGCCAAAAGGGGCCTCCGCAGCCAGCGCGGTCTTTCGACGATCGAAGGTGGCCTGAACGGCTTGGCGAAGCGTGTCACCATCGAAGTAGGTGTGCTGCGCCAGTATCCACAGATCGAAATAATCCTTCATGCGACTGTTGGCAATGCCAAGGGCTGACAGTGCCTCGAGTTTTTCTGCCACCACGGTGTAGCTAGGATAGGCGTGCAGCTTGGGTGCCGCGAACTCCGATAGCATGACTGGGTATTCGACCTCTTCCGGGCCAGGCGTCACGGCGTCACCGAATCCAATATCAATCTGGATCTGGCAGCGCGCGCCATCGATCATGCCGAGCAACATTACGCGCACTCCAGCGTAGCTCGCCTCCTTGCGAATTTCAGAGGTATGCACGGTATCAGGCTGAAACGCCGCGCCGTCATGCGCTTCGATCGTGCAGATTTCTCTGAAAATTGCTTCGATATGCGGCAGCTCTGCAGAGCCGAATCCCAAAAAATCGATATCACGAGTTGGGCGATGTGGGATGTCGAACCAAAGATCAAAGAGCAGTGCGCCTTTCAGAAGAAATTGATCGGCGTGCTGTGAGATACTGATACGGTACAGCAGACGCTCAATCGCATAGCGCGTGAGAACAAAGTTGAAATCCTGCTTGGTCTCGCGGGCTCGGTTGAGCAGGCGAGCTCGTACTGATGCCGCCACGTTTCGCTTGTTCATGACAGGCTTTCCATGAAGGGGCGCATCACATTGGCCACACGACACAGCGTGGCATAGTGCCAGAGTTCATCCATGCTCAAGCGCTTGGCACGCCATGCCTCATGTAGCGCTTCGATTGCCACATCGAGACCGATCTTGCTGCGAAACTTGAAGCAATCGGCCACGGTACGAGCAACGTTGGTCATGCGCACTGGTATGCCATCAATCTGGTGCTCTTCAATCCCCTCGGTCAGCGTAGCACTTGAAAAGCGCACGATACGGAGAGGTGGATAATCCATCTTCGGTGCACGAGCCTTGTTGGGGATGGCGAGCCAGACCTCGAACGGTGACTGTGTGGTGAGGTCGTGTACCCGCAGTGCCGACAGCAGGCAGACGATGGCTTGCGGGTGTTTGCGTGCCACCTCGGCCAGCGTGCCATGCTCGGACACGTTGCGATCAGGAAGAGCATACAAACCGCGGCCCACGCGGGTGAGCAGACCCTGCCGAACCAGCCGCGTGAGAGCGATACTGGGCAGCCCCAGCGCGTCAAGATCGCGTGGGCGTATGAGGCCATGTCGGGCGGCGAGATCCAGAATGATCTGATGTGAAGTTTCCATACCTGCATGATGTTGTATTTTGTCGGTAGTTATAAATATTTACCGACAAAATGCAACATAAGTGATTTCTATCAGCCGATGCTTCAATCCGGGCGCTTGATTTTTTGATGCTTAACTAATTGATGTGTAATGGGTTTTGTCGTTGCTTTGTGGGTTTTTGGCCAATTTTCGAGGAGTGAGGCCGGCGTGAGGAGTGGCCAAGAGAGAGTGGAGTCCGGCCCGGAAGTGCAACTTCGGGTGACAGGAGGGGTTCACAGAAACCAGCATGATGAGTGCGCGGGAGCTGGTGCGTCAGGCAATAAAAACCCCGGCCGTGAAGGGCCGGGGTTTGTGTTGCGCAGTTGGTGGAGGTGGCGGGGATCGAACCCGCGTCCGTCAGCACTCCGCCCTCGGTTCTACATGCTTAGTCGTCTCTATTGATTTAACCCGCTACGGCCCGAGCGACAGGGCGTAGAAGGCGAGCCTCTGAGATTTAGCTGTCAGCCGCGAGACAAGGCTTCAAGCGATCCTGTGTTTTTTGCGCCGATGTCCATCGCCCACAGGCAGGCAACTTCGATCGTAGGCAGGGTATTAAGCTGCCAGTGCGTAGTTTTCGTCGTTTGCGACTATGTTGCTGTGACTTTGATTAACGAGAGATGTCACCCTCTCCGCATGCCCCTTCGGGATTCATAACCGGCGTCGAAGCCATGTCACCCCCAAAAGCAGGCGCAGTCTACTGCATCCGTACTGCACCTGTCTGTTTTCGTGGCGGCGGTGGTGCGTGTATTCAAGGACGGGGGCCCTCGCCAGGACAGCCGGTACGGCAGAGGAGAGTGAGCGGCGCCCCGTTTTCGGCGCAGGCAGGGCTGGCCGACGGCCCATCTTGCGGGCATGCTCGCGTTTTTGTGCGGGGAGCGCGGCCTTTGACACGCTGCCCGCTCGGCGAATAAGCAGGGAAATGCAGCCATGATGATTCATGTCCCCGGTGTGGTGCCCGCCACTGAGTTGCCGGAAATCCAGGCGCAGTTGGCGGCGGCCAAGTGGTCCGATGGCCGTATCACGGCGGGCCGCGAAGCGCAGAAGGTGAAAAACAACCTGCAGCTCTCGCAGGATTCGCCGGTACAGCAGGCGTTGGCGCCGCGCCTGCATCGCTGGCTGGAAATGAGTGCGTTGGTGACGGCGGCAGCTTTGCCGCGCCGCGTGCTGCCGGCGCTCATCAACCGCTACCACGATGGCATGCATTACGGCCCGCATGTGGACAACGCGATGCGCTTGGTGGAAGGGCAGGGGTTTGTGCGTACCGATGTGTCGGCGACGCTGTTTCTGTCCGACCCGGCCAGTTACGACGGTGGCGAGCTAGTGATTGAGGATTCGCTGGGCACGCAGGCGGTGAAATTGCCGGCGGGCGACTTGATCCTCTACCCGGCGAGCAGTCTGCATCATGTGCGCCCGGTGACGCGAGGCAATCGTTATGCCGCCTGTTTCTGGATTGAAAGCCTATTGCCCGACCCGCGTGACCGCGAGGCGCTGTTCCGCATCGAGGGCGTGATCAACGGCCTGCGCCGCGACAATGAATCGCATCCGGCCCTGCCGATTCTCGGCATGGTTTACCAGAACCTGCTGCGCCGTTTTTCTGACACCTGAGTCTGTGCTTCAGAGGTTTGTGTTGGGTGCCGAAGGGCGTGCTCACCAAGAGCTGGCTGAAAAATGCTTTTCAGTCAGCGGCTTCCCGGCCAAGGATGGCCGCGGCGCGAATCCATCACCCTTGCGTGATGGATTCAGCGTGGAGCGATTCCGGACAGGTGCAGGAATAGCGGGCTGAAAAAGCCCGGGATGGGTGTTTTTCAGCAAGCGGCTAATAGCAAGCGCATCGACAGGTTCACAAGTGTTCTGTCGATGCGCTCAGTGGGTGATTCAGGGCCCGGCTAGCCCTTAGCGATTCAGGCCGCGACCGACTTTCCTTGCACGGGCTCACGCGCCATTGCCGCTTGCACGGCCGGCGATTTCGCAAAATACGCCAGCGCCAACTCCAGCGGCGCCTCGCTATCCGGATGATAGTCCGGCTCGAAATAACGCAATCCAGCGGCCAGCACCGACTCGATGCTCGGCAGCGTGCCGGTCTTGCCGCTGCGCCACCAGCGCCGGAAAAAGCTGTCCGGCGCCACGCCGGGATCGCGGCGCATCATCTGGTTGCTGCCCAGCGCCAACAGGCCGAACAGCGCCGGAAACACCACCAGGGCCCAGGCCTGACGCTCGCGCGCCGTGCCGCCAATCGCTTCGTGCAGTTCATGCGCCACGTTGCGGTGTTCCACTTCTTCAGCGCCATGCCAGCGGAAAAGATCGAGCATGGCCGGGTCGATATTCGGTGCGTTCAGCGCTTCCGATTCCACCACCCATTTGCCGAACACACAGGTGAAGTGCTCGATGGCGGCGATGATGCCGACGCGCTGGCGCAGCCACCAGCCATCCAGCCGACGCGTCATGAAGTTATCGGGCATGCCGAGCGGACGGTCGGCCAGCAGGTTGTCGAAAATCAGGCTGGCCAGTTGCAGCATTTCTGCTGTGCGCACGCCATGCGCGCTCAGGTAATCCTCCAGCGCGGTTTCATGTGAGCGGGCATGAATGGCTTCCTGGCGAATGAAGCCCTGTACATCGCTGCGCAGACGTTCGTCTTTTATTTGCGGCAGCACTTTGTTGTAAACGCGGCAGAACCAGAATTCGCCGGCCGGCAGCAGCAGATGAATCGAATTGATGATGTACGACGCTTCCGGGTCGTGCGGAATCCAGTGCAGCGGGCTTTGCGTGAGATCGAAACGCACTCGGCGCGGCAACAGCTTGTGATGCGGCGCGGCGGACTTGAGGGCGGTGCTGGTATGAGTGGCGAGGGTCATGGTCGTCTCTCTTGTCTTTGTTGCAGCCGGTCTGGCATGGCCAGAGCGGTCGGTGGTGGCCGGGTTGCCAGCGGTTGTCGCTTCTTTGCGCTACAGAAGAAGCGGCAAACGTGGCGGGAATGTCAGGGAACGCGGGTCAGGCCCGCGGCTTCCTTGCCGGTCTCCACTTGTGTCACGAAGTCGGCAATCCAGCCGGCCAGTCGCTCGCCTTCGGCGAGCAGGGTCCAGTGCCCAGCGTCCACATCACGACGCCAGGTGTTGCGGGCCCACATGGAAATGTCTTCAAACAACTGCGCGCCGACATAGTTGTCCTGCTTCGCCACGATCAGTTGCACCGGCTTGCCGGTGTAACGCTCACGCGGCTGGAACAACGATTTCAGGAAATTGGCGCGATAAAGATTGACGCCGAAGATGCCGTCTTTCACGCCGCCGGCCCGTGGCTCGAAGGGCACGTTCTCGGCAGTGGCGATGAGCTTGTGCAGGCGCTGGCCGGCCAGACGCCAGGTGGTGGGTGCCAACAGAGGCAGCTGGAACATGACGATGTACCAGGAGCTCGCGAGCTGCTTCAGGGCTTTTTTCACATAGGCTGGATTGGTGTTGATCAAGCGGCTTTGCATCCAGTGGCCGGCGTGGTCGAGGCAGGGCCCGGAAATCGTCGTGAACGACAGGATGCGATATTGCAGATGCGACGCGGTGACAGATTCCCAGGTCTGGATCGAGCCCCAGTCGTGGCCGACCAGATGCACGGCGCGGCCGGGGACAACGTGGTCGAGCACGGCCACGAGGTCATCGGAGAGGGTTTCCAGCGTGTAGTCGCGCACGCGCTTGGGGCGGTCGGAGTGGCCGGCGCCACGCACATCGTAAGTCACGACAAAGTGGTGTGGGGCGAGGCGTTCGGCCACCGCATCCCATGTCGTGCTGTCGTCCGGGTAGCCGTGCACCAGTACCACCGCCGGGTGGTCAGGGTTGCCGCGGGTATAGGCGGCCAGCTTCACCCGGCCGGAATGAATGGTGTGTCGGGTGACAGTGGAGGCTGGCGAAGGTTGTTGGCGGGCGCTCATGCGGTCTCCGTCGGTGTTGGGGTCTGCGGCCGGTTCCGTTTCAGCATGGATAGCGGCACGGTGGCGACTGGTACGGTCGTGCAGTTCTGGCGAGTGTTACATTGGTTGATGTAATCGTCCAGTGGCGAGATTGCCGCTGGTCGTCTGGTCGCACGGCCAGTCAGGAGGGGGTCGGCGCTTGCACATGGGCTTTCGGCATGAGCGGTTTTAGGGCGCTGGCGACATGCCGGGAGGGTTGAGCGATGTTGGCGTGGGGGCATTTCGGGGGAGGCTATCGCCGCAGTGTCATGACACGGCCATGCCGCTTACGCAGACGCCCCTTTCGGTGCCCGATGGCCTCTGAAGAACGCCATGTCATAAGCAGAGGCGACTGAGATGAGAGCAATAGCCTCGGCAAGGAGGAGTGCCATCAAGGCATAGACGCACTTTGCGCTGCCTGAAATGCAGAACGCCAGCTTCTTGAGGGCTGGCGTTCTGTTCGGGCATGAAGATGAAGGTCAGTTGCAGCTGGCCACACCGCCAGTGCATCCACCGCCACCACCACCGCCGCCAGTTGACGAGCCTGTGCCGATACCGAGGATGTTTATTTTAGTCTTGGGAGAAGTGCTCATTTCTCTGCTCGCCTGTGCCGCCGCCCCTTGTTGCTGGGCTTCGATGTCGCGAACAATCTCGCGGACGGCATCCCTGATGTCTCCGAATAAGGGGGTGTCGAACGCGGAAAGTACCTCTTCCGCGGTGGCCTTTGTAGTGCTGATAACCTTGCCATCCGCGCTCATTACAGTGATGGTGAGGGTTATGCCTTCAGCCGCTGCCGCAGGAGCGGGTGCCCATGAAACGCTGAATACCATCAGCATCATGGCCAGGAAACTTTTACTGCGCATATGATTCTCTCCCTGCCGGAACATGAGGCCGGTCCGGGTCCGGCAATTAGGCTGAAGGGGCTGCCGTCAGGGGCAGGCCACACTCAACTGCTTATTTTTTTTCAGCTTTTGGCTTGTCGCCCGCGACTTTGATCGACAGCCGCCCATCACGCTGACCTGCCTCTAAGGCTTGTTTGATGGAGGCTTCTCCCACCTTCATGCCCTTGAGCAAGGTCATCAGCTCGTCGGGGGTGAGCATCCGGGTTTCAGTTTTTTTGTCGGTCTTGATGGTCAGCGCAATTTTTTGAGGATCGGCGGCCACAGCACCTGCGGAAAAAGTGGCCAAAGCCAGCGCAACGCAGAAAACGGTATTCAGACGCATCGGGATGCTCACTCTGCTATGAGGTGAATGAAAGTTGGGCGTCATGCGCCTGTCAGCACTACCACGTAGCCCCACAACACGGGGCCAGCACGTTGCGTCGCCGGACCAGAACCATGCATGGCCCGAACTACAGCACAGGAGGCCAAGGTCGTCCAGTTTCGGGAGTTGTGCCGATGCGCTCACAAGAATAAAGAGGGGCTGGGCTCTTGCTGGCAAGTCGTTCACAAGAAACGGGTTTGCGCACACCACACTTGAGTGGCAACGGCCTTGAGGCGGCATGGGGCGCCACCTGATGAAGGGGCTGCCGTTCGTCGTTACAGGCTGCCTCAGCCGGTGGGCAGCAAGGGCAGATCGAGGCTGACGCAAAGCCCGTGCGGCTCGCGGTTGGCTAAGTGCAGGGCGCTGCCATGCAGGGCTGCGATATGGCTGGCAATCGACAGGCCGAGACCGCTGCCGCCGGTGTCGTGCTGGCTGTCACGCACGAAGCGGCAGGTCAGACGTTCCAGCACGTCGGGGGCGACGCCGGGGCCGCTGTCGCTGACAGACAGGCGCAGCTGCTCACCCACCGACTGCAATTGCACGTCGATGCTGCCGCCTTCCGGAGTATGGCGTAGCGCGTTTTCGACCAGATTGCGTAGCAATGCACCGAGCAATACCGGCTCACCGGCGATATGGCACTGACTGGCGAGCTGGCTGAGGCCGATATCTTGCTGCCGGGCATGTGCGAGCGGCGCGAGGCTGGCAATGATGTCTCTCGCGATTTCGTCGACCGCGACCGTTCTGGGAACAAAGGGCACCGCATTGGCGTCCAGGCGGGCGAGCAGCAGCAACTGCTCGACCACACGGGTGCTGCGATCTACGCCGGTGATCAGGCGTTCCAGATGCAGGCGTTGTGTTGGGGTGGCATCGGCGGCTATCGCGTTTTCGGCTTGCAGGCGCAGCACGGCAAGCGGCGTGCGCAGTTCGTGCGCGGCATCGGCCAGAAAGCGGCGCTCGCGCTCAATGCCATCGTTCACGCGGCCCAATAAATGGTTGAGCGCGCTCACCACCGGTTGCAGTTCCTCAGGCGGCGCTTCGAGGGCAATGGCGCCCAGATGCTCGGGTCCACGCTCGGCAATCGCGTCGTGCAATTTACGCAAGGGGGCGAGTTCGCGGCGCAGGCTGCGGCGCACCCGCCAGGTCGCCAGCACCAGCCCGGCGATGCCGCCGATGAGCAGACTGGCGGCAATATTGAGTGTGACTTCATCGCGGATATCGGAGCGTTCGGCCACCAGCAGCCAGTAGCCGTTTGCCGGCAGCGCGCTGGTGTACACATGCCAGAGATGCGCGCCGCTACGCTGTGCATAAAAGCCATGGCGCAAAGGCGCTAGCGCGCGCTCCGGTGCGCTCGGCGAGCGCAGCAGCAGATTACTGCCATCCGCCGACCACACCTGGATGGCGATTTTCTTTTCGTAGGCATGGCCACTGGCCATGGCATCACCGGACGCGGGATGCTCGTGGGTGGTTTCGGCCAGGGCATCTTGCATCTGGCCCCAGTTCACCTTGTCGCCCGGCTGGTTCAGCACACCCTTGAGCACGCGTGCGTTTTCGATGAGCTGGGCATCGAACAGCTCGTCCACTTCGTGGGCGGTGGTGAAATAACTGAGCAGGCCGCTCAGCGAAAACGCGCCGACCAGTGTCAGTAGCAGGGTGAGCAGTAGTTGCCGGTGAATGGAGCGCATCAGCTGTCCTGTTTCGGAATCATGTAGCCGACGCCACGTAATGTGCGGATCAGGCTGGCATCGAATTTTTTGCGCAAATGATGGATATGCACTTCGAGCGAATTGCTTTCGACTTCGTCCATCCAACCGTAAAGCGAGGCTTCGAGGCGGTCACGCGTGAGCACTTCGCCGGCATGTTCCAGCAACTCTTTCAGCAGCATGTATTCGCGGCGCGTGAGTACCACCGGATTGCCTGCGCGCGTGACTTGCTGGCTGGCCGGGTCCAGTACGATATCGCCGTGGCGCAGTTCCGGCCGTGCGCGGCCGCCGCGCCGGCGCAACAGTGCGCGCAGGCGGGCGGCCAGCTCGGTAGTTTCGAAAGGCTTCAGCAGGTAATCATCGGCACCGGCATCGAGCCCGGCAATCCGGTCTTGCAGCGCATCGCGCGCGGTGAGGATCAACACCGGAATGTCGTTGCCGGATTGCCGTAGGGCGGTCAGTACACTCATGCCGTCACGGCGTGGCAGGCCAAGATCCAGAATCACCAGATCAAAATTTCCGGTATGCAGGGCGGCGAGTGCGGCCTGGCCGTCTTTCATCCAGTCAACGACAAAACCTTGTGCCATCAGCGTGTCTTGCAGCGCTTCGCCGAGCATGATGTCGTCTTCTGCCAGCAGTAATCGCATCGGGGTTCCTGGTGGGTGAACGGTTGCTGTTTGTGTTGTCGAGTTAGCGTCTGTCGCGGTGCTTTGTCGGGCCTCAGCCGCACATGGAGCGCCTTACAACTTGCTGAAAAACGCCCATCCCTGGCCGGTTCGCTGCTTCCTGAAAAGCATTTGTCAGCAAGCGGTTAAAAAGCCGGGCGCAGTCAATCAGAGGCCGTTGATGGCCAGAAGGCTACCAGACTAGCCAGGCGCGGATATCACCCTGCGCGCGCAAAAAATCGTCCGCTTCCGGCCCGGCCAGCAAGGTCAGTGTGGCCAGCATGCCGGCCTGCACGCAGTCGGCGGCCAGTACAGTGGCGGAGCGCGGTCCGCCCTGCACGGGCCAGCCGCTGGCGGGGTCGAGAATATGGCTGTAGCGGATGCCGTCCTTGAGCAGGAAGCGCCGCGCGTCACCACTGGTGGCCAGTGCGCCGTTCACCAATGGCAGTGTTTCCACCGGACGGGCATCGCCCTCGCCGTGCTGCGGTGACTCCAAGCCGACTTGCCAGGCGCTGCCGTCGCGGCGCGGCCCGCGTGCACGCAGATCGCCACCAAAATTCACCAGCAAGGCTGCGTCCGTCATACCGGAAACGAGGTTGAACACCCGATCCACGGCGTACTCCTTGCCGATGCCGCCGAGATCAATCTCCATGCCGGCCGGCAGCGTGAGTTGCGGATTTTCCCAGCGCACCTTGTGCCAGCCTACCAACGGCAGCAGGGCCTGAACGGAGGCGACATCGGGTACTCGGTCAGAGCCATCGAAGCGCCAGGCGCGGCGCAGCACGCCGGAGGTGATGTCGAAGCCGCCATCAGACAGCGCATGCAGCTGTGCTGCAAAGTCGAGCAGGCGTGCCGTTTCTTCATCCACCGTCAGGGTGGCGCCGTTCGCTGTGTTGATGCGGTACAGCAGATTGTCCTGCCGGTAGCGGCTGAATTTTTCCTCGATACGGAATGCTTCTCGCGCTGCCGCTTCTACTTGCGCAGCGGCCGCCGGAAAGTCGTCATGATCGAGCAGGATTTCGCAGGGGCTGGCCATGGCCGTGAAGCGGCCGGTACAACGGTCGTTTGTGCGTTCCAGCGACACATCGTTCATCAGCCTTCACTCTCCATTACCTTGTTGCCCTGTCCGCCTTGTTGCGCACAAGCATAGCCTTTTGCCGAGGCCGAGCGCAGCTGCTCTGGCGCATCGTAGTTGACGGCAGATGAAGGGGCATGATGAAGGTTTCAGCATGTGGCCTCATGATTTTTTGCGTGTGCAAGATGAGTCGGGTCATTCAGCGGTACGCCGGGTGCGAGCAGGCCATGAGGAAATGCTCCTCATGGCCT
>JAUXNL010000547.1 GCA_030684415.1 Moraxellaceae bacterium
ACGGTGGAGCGCCAGGACCCTAGAAACAAGAAGACGATCAGAACCGCCAGAATGGCGCCTTCCACCAAGGTTTTTTTGACATCGTCGAGCGAGTTCTGGATGGACTTTGCACTGTCCGCCACCAATACCATCTGCATGCCATTGGGAAGTGTCTTGCGAATTTCTTCGGCCACTTCCTTGGCATCCCTGACCACTTCGATAGTGTTGGCATCAGAGGTTTTGACGATATCGAGTGACACCGCGCGCCGGCCATTCACCAGCGCCATGGACTCCGCCTCAGGCTCGCCATCGACAATCTCGGCCACCTGCTCCAGATACACCGGACCACCGGCGCGCTGCGCCACGATCAAGCGACGGAAATCCGAAGGCTCGCGCAATCGGCCGCGCAACTGCACGATAAGCTCGGACTGTGTCGAACTGATCGTGCCGGCAGGCAGCTCCTGGTTCTCGGTCTGCAGCGTGCGCACGACCTGATCGATGCCGATACTGTAAGCGCGCAACTGCTCTGGCCGGACCAACACACGGATTTCACGCTTGACCGCACCGATGACATCGACCTTGCCCACGCCGGTGACCGTCTGGAACTGTTTCTTGATGCGCTGCTCGACATACGTCGAGATTTCACGCGGCGCCAGAATATCCGACGTAAAGGCATACGACAGCACGGGCATGGCCGACGGGTTGAAGCGCTCGATGATGGGTTCGTTGATTTCATCGCGGAACCCGGCCTTCACCAACGCGACCTTGTCGCGCACGTCCTGCACGGCCACCGTGACCGGCACATCGAGAAAAAACTCGACAAAAATCAGCGAGCGCCCTTCATAGGAATAAGAGAACACCTGCTTCACACCGGCAATCGTATTGACGGCCTCTTCGATTTTGCGCGTGACATCCGATTCGACCACCTCGGGAGACGCGCCGGGGTATGGCGTTGTCACCACCACGAAGGGGAAACTGATGTCGGGGAATTCCTCGACGCCGATGTCACGGTAAGCAAAAAGCCCGAACACCATCAGCGCCATCATCATCATGGCGGCAAAAACAGGATTGTTGATACTGATACGGGTTAGCCACATGCGCGTGATTCCTTGATATCAGGGGCAGGGTCTGCCCTTAGCAGCGTGCTGAAAATTTTTTCAGCACGCTATTAGCGGGCAAGACGTGCAGGCTGGTTGATGGCGCTTTCATCAAGCCGGGCGACAATGACTGTTTCACCCTCGGTCAGGCCACTGCTGACCAATGCCTGGTTCTGGCGCACATCGCGACTGGTGCTGACCACATTGCGCCGGACCAGGCGCTCTTTTTCCAACACCAGCACCCAGAGCTGCCCACTGTCATCCATGTGCAGCGCCTCGAGCGGAACCACCAGACCCTCAACACCGTTGCCGGTGACAATCTCACCGCGCGCATACATGCCACCGCGCAGGTCAGCGGCCGGATTGCTCACCCGCACATACGTGCTGATGGCGCGCGTGCCGGCATCCGCCACCGGATTGATGCGCACCACGCGCCCCTCGAAACGCCGGTTGCCGAATCCGCCCACCGTGAAATTCACCCGCTGCCCGGTCTTGACCATGGCGATGTCGGTGGCGGGCACCGGCAAGGCCAGCTCCATTTCAGCGAGATCGACAATGTCGAACAGGCGCCCGTCCATGCCGATATTGCTACCCGGCTCGACATAACGCCGCGCCACCACACCGGCCTGCGGCGCTTTGACGCTGGCATCGGCATAGGCTTTGCGGGCGATATCCAGCAACGCCTGCTGCGCGCGCACCGCTTCTTCCCGTGCCTCTGCCTCACCTACACCCTTCTGGAAATCGACTTCCGAGAAATAGTTCTTTTCCATGAGCTTGCGGTTGCGATCCACCAGCGCACGACTCAGCGTTGCTTCCACCTTGGCACTGGTGAGGACGGCCTCGGCCTGCTTCACGCGGGCCTCAAGTGCCTCCGTACCCAATCGCGCCAGCACCTGCCCTTTCTCGACGCGCTCTCCTTCCC
>JAUXNL010000564.1 GCA_030684415.1 Moraxellaceae bacterium
ATAGAAGATCAAAAGAGAATTGTCGAGCTCTTCGCAACCTGGGACACCGCCATTCTGAAAACTGAGCAACTGATCGCTGCGAAAGAGCAGCACTATCTTCACGAACTGTCGCGCCTAATCAGGCTGAATCAGCATAGGAAAGGCGGGGTTGGCAACACGAGCGACAGCGCATCCGTACGGAAGCGCGCCGCTACACCGGCAGTCCTCGGCGATTTTTTGACTGAGAGCCGAGAGCCGGACATCGGTCAGGACGTATCCGCGAGGCTTACGGTTCGTTTGCATCTGCAAGGTGTTGATGCTCGGCCTGTTCGAGGCACGGAAAGTGACGGTGCGACCTTGTACTTCCGGCGGCGAGCAGGACAGTTGATTTACGGGAAGCAGAACATCTTTCGCGGAGCCATTGGACTGATCCCATCCGAGCTGGACGGGTACAGCTCAACTCAGGACCTGCCTGCGTTTGATATCCGAGATGGCGTAGACCCCAAGTGGCTGTACTACTGGCTCTCCCGGAAGGAGTTCTATGAATCGTTGGAGTCCCGCGCCGCGGGATCTGGCTCGAAGCGACTACACCCCGAGGAGTTCTTCAAAGTGAAGATCGTCCTTCCGGACCTCGCCGTTCAAGTTGCAACAGCCCGCTATCTCGACAGCTTGCGTGAGGAAATTGACATCCTCGGTCGAGTAGTCGCCGCAACGAAAACGCAGAAGCGCGGCTTGATGCAGAAACTGCTGACAGGCAAGTTGCGGCTCCCTGCTCAAGAGGAGGCAGGCTGATGGCACTCCGCTTCCGGCAGCATGACCCAGAGCGCGATGGCACCCTTGAGGTCGATGAAGTCCATCCCGGGTTCGTAGAGGTCTACTTCGTACCACCGGAGCAAAGCCTGATTCAGGCTGGACTTGATCCGGCACAGGCGAGTACCTACCGCACCAAGCTGTTGGAAATGCATGCGCCATGCAGGTTTCTGACGATCTATCCGATCAGTACCTTCGGGGATCGGTCCGATTTTCTGAAGCCGAAATACGGCCAGATCGAGCGAATCACGCTCTACAACACGGGCATCATGCTTCGCTTTGATGGGGACGTGCCTACGACCCCGGAAGACGTGCGCGACGTTCTGGAAAATCTACCCTCCGCGTTCACCAAGGACTATGCCTACGGGCTCGGCCTCGCCAAGCCGTACCGATTCATCATCGATGCGGTAGCAGAACTGTCAGATTGCACTGAAATTGGCATCACAGGTGAATACGAAACTGGGCCGGACCAGGACGGCAATCGAATCTTCTACATCGCCAACAACGATTTCGAGCAGGCACGCCGCGCTATCAATAGCATCGACAGTCTTGCCCAGTCTGCCGCGCGTGCGGTCAAGGAGGCAGCGACCTTCAATATCCTGGCGGATCGGCTTGGCGTGCCGAAGCGCGAGCCAAATGCGGGACGTCACCCTTATCGGAAGCTCTTCACTGCCGTGGCGGAAGGAAAGCAGGAATTGTCCAAGGAGGACCAGAACGCCGTAATCGGCGCGCTAACCAACCATGCCGCCGATATCGCCGAGGATCAGCCAGCGAAGTTGGCGAAGCTGCGCGGTGACATTGAACTTGTAACCCTCGACGCCTTGATCCAGCGCTATGAGGAAATGCTTGGCGAGAATGTAGTCGAGGGGCGTTGGCAGAATTTTTTCGACGAGAACCCCTTCGTCCTGAATATGGCTTTCGGCTATCCCGTGATTAAAGTGCGGGGGCAGGCATCAGTTGGTGGGCGAAAACTGTCAGGCGATGGGGAGAAGATCACTGATTTTCTGGTCAAGAACAGCCTGACCAACAACACGGCAATCTTTGAGATAAAAACGCCACAGACTCAGGTTCTCAACAAGACGCCGTATCGCGATGGTGTCTACACGCCTTCGTCCGACCTGTCGGGGTCCTTGAATCAGGCGCTAGATCAGAAGTACCAGTTTCAGAAGCAGATTGCCCAGATTAAGGACAACACGCGAATTTACGACATCGAGTCGTACGCCGTGCACTGCTGCCTTGTCATTGGCAAGACGCCAGAGGGTGACGACCAGAAGAAGTCCTTTGAACTGTTTCGGCGGAATTCCAAGGACGTTGAGATCGTGACATTCGACGAGCTTCTGGAAAAGCTGAAGCAATTGAGTGCCTTCCTGCGCACGGCCGAGGTGGAGAAATAACAATGGACAGCTTCCGCTTCGATGAGAAATACCTCTCCCAGATCCCGGCCCTACAGGTGCTGGTCAATCTGGGCTACCAGTACCTGACGCCCGCCGAGGCGCTGGCCGCGCGCGCGGGGCGCGTCAGCAATGTGTTGCTGGAGGAGATCCTGCGTGAGCAGTTGAAAAAGCTGAACCGCATCCAGCACAAGGGTGGCAGCTATCTCTTCAGCGAGGAGAACATCCAGAGCGCTATCCAGCGCCTGAAGAACATCAAATACGACGGCCTGCTCAAAACTAACGAGGCGGTGTACGACCTGCTGACCCTGGGCGTGGCGCTGGAGCAGTCCATCGAGGGCGATCTGAAGAGCTTTACCTTGAACTATGTGGACTGGCGCAATCCGGCCAACAACGTCTATCACGTGGCGGCGGAATTCGTGGTGGAGCGCACGCGCAGCGTCGAGACCTGCCGGCCGGACGTGGTGTTGTTCGTCAACGGCATTCCCTTCGCGGTGATCGAGTGCAAATCA
>JAUXNL010000567.1 GCA_030684415.1 Moraxellaceae bacterium
AGCGGTCCATCCCGACGTCTGCTTCAAGGCAACGAGCCTAGTGTCCTCGCCTGTTAAGAGATGGCTCGTGGCTGATCTTCGGAGAGTCTGCCCCTGAGCGCGCTGGGCCTACACAAGTGGTTGGTCGCTGACGGATGCTGAACTCCAATCGACGATGTCGTCAATCAGCGCGTCCGCCTCCGTACTGCCCGCTACGATGCCGCTGTTAGCGCATCAGGCCTCGGAGTGCTTTCCCTGCCTAGAAGGGCAAGATCTGGGATTGCACTCGTTCCACCAGCGCCTTCATCCGATCGGCCGTCAGTTGTACGTAGTCTCTTGTGAATACGGTCAACCGCCTGCCGTCTAGGTCGACGCCGTTTCGGTGTACGCAGTGGTGCCTGAGCTGAATGGCTTCTAGAAGATGCGCATTCTCGTCCTTGCTTCCAAGGACACGGATGTCAAAAGCGGTCCAGTAGAGGAAATCAACCTTCTGAAGATTGTGGTAAAGCAGCCCCCGAAGGTAGCCCTTGACCCTGTCCTTGAGCAGATCCGGATTTCGGGCGATTTCCGAAAGGCTCACGCGCTCAGCTAAGAGGTCCTTGTCTTTATCGATCAACCTTTGCAGAGCGCGGGGATCAGCCACCACACCCTTGATGAGCGTATCGGCAAGATAAGCCTCGAGGGCCGCCACTTGCTGCGCGAACACCATGCGATTGATGATGTGAGCACCCCCGTCCTCGCCGTGCTGAGCTAAGACGGCGGTGGCTTGGTGGTAGGACTCTTTGAAGAACGCAAACGGGTCACCCGTAATCTCTTGCTCAATCCAATCCTCACCTTCTTCGGGAGAAAAGTATGGAGGATCACAGGAAATGCGCACACCTGGAAAATCATCGAGCTTGATTTCACAGGAGCCTCCAGAGTTAGTTGCGTAGGCGGAGAAGTCGGCCCCGCAATTCGGACAGACTACCTCGGTATGGCCCTCAGCGTAGAGTTCCGAAGACCGCTCGGCCATGCTCCAGTCTGGCTCGGGGACATCGACGACTGCTGCAGCCATCTGGCCGCATCTGGGGCATTTGAATGCGACATTCGATTCAAGGCGCTGCATAGCGAATCCTGGTTATGACCGCCGATCATAGTCGCTTTCGTGGATACCAGTGGCGGGCTTGCGTCCTGAGTAGGGCTGCCGGCAACCCGTTACGGTCGTCCCCCCATAAAATCAGCAAATACCGCAGCAGGGCTAGCTGAGCGTCAGCTTCCCGGAAGCGGGCCGACGTCCGAATTTGGCGCCGAGCAGTCCCTCGCGGACGAACCGGCTCGTGAGTTCGCCA
>JAUXNL010000569.1 GCA_030684415.1 Moraxellaceae bacterium
CTACGAGATGAGCGAGCGGCGGGCGTGCCGGGTAATTGGGACGGATCGGAGCAGCGTGCGCTATGCGGCGACGCGGCCGGACGACGGACACCTTCGCGAGCGGCTGAGAGCTTTGGCCCATGAGCGGCGGCGCTTCGGCTATCGCCGGCTGCATGTCCTGCTGCGGCGCGAGGGCCATCTGGTGAACCGCAAGCGCGTGCAGCGCCTGTATCGAGAGGAGAAGCTGACCGTGCGCCGGCGTGGCGGTCGCAAGCGGGCCCTAGGCGAGCGGCGGCCCATCGAGCCGGCCCTGGTCGCCAATCAGCGGTGGAGCCTGGACTTCGTCGCCGACCAGATGACGGACGGCCGCCGGTTCCGGATCCTGGAGGTCTTCGACGACTGCACTCGGGAGTGCCTCGCCCTGGTGGCGGACACCTCAATCTCGGGGCGCCGCGTAGCCCGTGAGCTCGACGCCATCATTGCTAGGCGCGGCAGGCCAAGGACGATCGTCAGCGACAACGGCACAGAGCTGACCTCCAACGCCATCCTGGAATGGGCGGACGACCGCCAGGTGGGCTGGCACTACATCGCACCGGGAAAGCCCCAGCAGAACGGCTTCAGCGAGAGCTTCAATGGCCGCCTCAGAGACGAATTTCTGAACGAGACCCTGTTCCGGTCACTGCCGGACGCCCGGGCCAAGCTGCAAGCCTGGCGACAGGACTACAACGAGGTGAGACCTCACTCGAGCCTCGGCTATCTCACGCCCCAGGAGTACGCCAGCGCCCTCTCCGGAGAGTCCGGCCGGCGCGCTGCGAACCCTGACCACTCCGCGCGCCGGCCTCTTGCCAGCCAACTCAACCCAGGACCAAATCACCCCGAGACTCTCGCTATCGCTGGATGAGGTATGGGGGTCAGGTCAAGATGATATCCATGAGAAATATATCACTACTTTATGCATCGATTATATTTACTGTATTTACCGCATACTTCTTCGCGCTCCTTTTTACAATTTACCCGTTTCTATCGGGCCACCTAAACTGGAACCCAGTTCTTAACTGGTTTGTTACGGGATATTTCCTGTTCATCCCGATGCTCATCTACGCGGTCATTGCTGCGAAGTGGGAGGGCCGCACCACGCTTACAGCTATTTTTAGTGGCTTGAGCATCAAACCGATGAGTGCTCGAGACTGGAAATGCGCGGCATCTGGGCTAGCGGTTGTTTTCGCCC
>JAUXNL010000005.1 GCA_030684415.1 Moraxellaceae bacterium
CATCGTCGCCGGCCAGCGTGCGCGCACGATGAACCTGGCCGATGGAGGCGGCGGCAAACGGCTTGCTGTCGATTTCGGCGAATATCTCCGAGGGCTTTTTGCCCAGCTCACGAATGATCTGCTGCTCGATCACCCCGAAGGGCATGGGGGGCGACTCCTGTTGCAGCTTGACCAGTGCGTCGGCAATTTCCTTGGGAAACACGTCTTTGAATTGCGAGGCGATCTGGCCGACTTTCATCACCGCGCCCTTCATTTCACCCAGTGTGTTCGCAATCTGCTCACCGACTTTGATGAAGAGTTGTTCGCGCTCTTGCAGGCGTTCTTCCTCGGTCAGCGTGCCGATCATGCCTTTGACGCGATTCTTGGCGAAGTTGCCGGCAATGCTGGCGGACATGCCGGCCAGTTTCATGAAGCGTTTGCCGGGCGTGGTGGCGCCAAAGCGTTTGTCGTCGTGCTTGTTGTTCTTGTCGTCAGACATGGTGCAAGGCCTCTGGGGCGGGACGGTCAGACAGCGTCATTCAGCCGGGTGGCTGAATCATTACTGCCGGGTCATTACTGCTCGGTCATCCTCTGAGTGTCGGCCTGACCGCCAGTCACGGCAAGCCCGCCCGCCCCTCCGGCCGCAAATGAAGCCAGAATTCTGTCGGGCCGGTTTCCGGGCATAAAAAAGCCCGGCATGAGCCGGGCAAGGAGAGTGCATCGGGCGTGCCCGCTAGAAAGCTTCAGCGGGTTTAGCAGCTTGCTGAAAAATGCTTTTCAGCAGGCTGTTAGGAGGGCTTCAGCGGGTTTCGGCGTCGAGGCTCCAGCGGCCGGCACCGAACACCGTGAAGGCGAGCAGACCGCCGGCGAGCGCGATGTTCTTCATGAACATGATCTGCTGCATGGGGTCGGCCGCGCTGTGGAAAATCATGGCAGAGACGATGCTGAACACCGCCAGCGCCAATCCGGCCAGCCGGGTCTGGAAGCCGGCCAGCAAGGCAAGTCCGCCGCCGATTTCGAGCAGGATCACGAGCGGCAGCAGCTCGCCGGGCAGGCCGACAGACTGCATATAACCTTGGGTGCCGGCATAGCCGGCGCCGAGCTTGCTGATACCGGCCATGATGAAAATGGCCGACATCAGGGCGCGGGCAAGCACCGTCAGGATGCCGTTGAGGGCGGGGGTCGCGACAATGTCGGCAACAGCGGTATTGATGCGTCGGAAAAATTCCATGGTGTAGCTCCGTGGTGATGTTCTAGCTGACCTTCTGAATGATTTTCTGCGGGACATCAGCGGGGACCGCAGAGCAAGTGCCTCTCCCATGGGTGAGGAGAGGATCGGGCCGAAGAAGCGTCCCTCGTCAAAGAATCTTGGCGAAGTCTGCAAACGCCGGGCGCGGGCTGCGCGGGTGGAGCTTGCTGGCGTCGCCATGACCCAGATTGATCAGGAAATTCGACTTCAGCGCGGTGCCGGCAAAAAACTCGGCATCGAGCCCAGCGCTGTCAAAGCCGGACATGGGGCCGCAGTCGAGGCCGAGGGCACGTGCAGCAATCAGGAAATAAGCCCCTTGCAGCGAGCCATTGCGCAGTGCGGTTTCAGCGATCAGCGGTGCATTGCCGTCGTACCAGGATTTGGCATTGGCATGCGGGAAAAATACCGGCAATTGCTCATGAAAAGCGTGGTCGTTGGCGACGATGACGGTAACGGGCGCCGCCATGGTCTTGTCGACATTGCCCGGTGCCAGAAACGGCTTGAGGCGCGCTTTCGCTTCGGGCGATTTCACGAAAATGAAACGGCCCGGTTGGCTGTTGGCGGCCGTCGGGCCCATTACCGCGAGCTGATAGATCTGTTGCAGCAGTTCGTCGCTGACGGGCTGGTCCAGCCAGTCGCTGTGTGTGCGGGCATCGAGAAACAGTTGCTTGAGGGCAGTATCGTTCAGGGCGTTGCTCATGTTGTTCTCCAGGTGAATCCGTTTTATGGGGTGAGTCGGGTTTTGTGCCTTGTTCTTAGCCGCTTGCTGAAAAAAGCCCATCCGGGCTTTTTC
>JAUXNL010000010.1 GCA_030684415.1 Moraxellaceae bacterium
GTGTGCCGATGCAGCATTTTGATGGAAGGGCGTTGTGAGTACCGGGGAGATGCTGGCGCGCCCAAAAGCCCCCATACCCGCCGAAAAGCCGCAATAAAAATGGCACTCCAGCTGCACTGAATGTCATTTTTACTGACTCAAACGCGCAGCCTGCCGGCATCCACAGAGCGAATCACGCGCTCTGCCAAGGGGGGTAAGAGGACGCTGCGGTAATGCGCCTTGAGCTCACTCTCCCAGCCAGCCACCTCATCCAGAGCCACGGCAGCCCCTTCCTGACTGAGGCCAAAATGCGCCGCGTGGCTCAGCAGGTTTTCACGACTGATCACCCGGCCCTGCTGGCCGACCGCCATCGCCAGCATCGGAGGCGGAGCCCCATCGAGAGCAGGAACCACATCGTATAGAGGCGACAGCCGCCATTGTCCGCGCTGGAATAGCACCGCATGGTTCTTAGGGTGATCGTCATCATTGCCTATCAGCGCGTTGTAACACATGCGTTTGTAGAGCTCCTGCAAGTCGGCAACCGGAACCCCTTTACGACGCATCTCATCCGCCATTTCGGCATAGCGCCAACGAGCCCTGGATATCTCATCCACAGCCCGCCAGTCCACATCCAGCAACGTTGCCGCACTCAACATTGGCAACCTCAGAAAACCGCCCTCACCCGTGGCGACGCGATCAAATCTGTCCACCAGCAGCACGCTGGCTTTCCCTGCGTGCAGTCTGGTGCGGGCCACATTCAATCCCTTGCGCGCCGCAAAGGTCATGCAGGCATGTTCGATGGCCGGGATATCTTCTTTGTCGTGCCTGTCCCTTGGCTTCGCCACTATCACGCGCCCTTCATCCAACAAGGTGACTTTGGGGCGTAACCCTCCCAGGGATGACCGCTGCCTGGCAGCACGCGCAGTCTCGGGCGCAAGACGCTCACCCGACTGAATGCCATCCATGAACGCAATAAAGCTATCCAGCCGATCCAGCCGATCCGGCTGCCCCATCACCGAGGGCTTTCTCGTTGTACCAATCAATAGCGAGCCCGCACGATCAACGTTCGATGACCGGATCAGGTAATCAATGCCTGACAAAGAGGAAGCCTCTCCATACGCAATGACCCGCTCACCCCAGCCATCGGGGGCTGCATCACGAATGAAGCCGGGCAAGCCATTGTTGGAGACGATGCCCGCGTAAGGCTCAGGCCGCAGCGGATAGTGAATGGAGTCAGGCACCCAGCCTTTTCGCTGCACATGGTCCGGGCTGTAAACAAACTCCCCCACGCCCTCCTTGACCACAAGGCGGCCCAGCGTGACCAGCCCAGCCTCCCCGGGGGACTGCATATAGATGTATGCCCGCGTCATCAAAAGTCCTCCTTGTCCAAAGAGGGCAACCGGACGCGACGGGGCGAGCGATCGGACGTCAGCAACTGCGCGCTGTCCACGGTAAAGACGTCTTTCAACGCCCCCAACTGCCACAGGACGTGCAGCATCGTTCCCAACTCCACACTCCGGTCACCCGCTTCTATTTTCCGGAGGGTGGATACGGACACACCCACCTTTTCGGCAACATCTGATTGCCGCACATGAGAGACAAGCCTTTTCTCTTTTATGATAATCGCAATGGAATCAATGAGTTCCTTGCACTCCAAAGGAAAATAATCAATCTTATCCATTTCCAAAATCACTCTTAATTCATATAAGAGCTACTTTAGCACTCATTATAGAGGATTTAACAGTATCGAGACTTTAACGGCCCGTCCAAGAGGGCCTGATCACCGCCTTCTGCCGAGCGAGACAACAGCATCCGGCACTGACGAGTACGCACCGATCCCTGAGCCCGGAAAAGGGGATGAGCCCGCAGCACGCCGATGACCGGCGCAGCATTGGCCCATCCCCTGTTTCTACTTCTACCACTCAGCTCAGCCCAGCGCCGGGTAATCCGTATAACCCTCTGCGCCGCCGCCATACAGTGTGGCGCTGACCACCTCGTTGAGCGGTGCCGATGTGCGCAGGCGCTCAGCAAGATCGGGGTTGGCGATATACGCGCGGCCGAAGGCGGCAGCGTCGATATAGCCGGCGGCCAGCAGGCGCTCGGCCTTTTCCACCGTGTAACCGCCGGCGCCGATGATGGGGCCGGGGAAGCGGGCACGCAGTTCTGCTCGGAATTCATCGCTGTGCGCGGGGCCGCCGGCCCAGTCCGGCTCGGACAGGTGCAGGTAGGCCAGGCCGCGCTTGCCGAGTTCGGCGGCGAGGTAGAGGCCCATTTCCAGGCCGTCTTTGTCGTCGAGCCCGTTGAAGATGCCGAGCGGCGAAATGCGGATGCCGACATGCGCGGCGTCCCAGGCACCGATCACGGCATCGACCACCTCGAGCGTAAAGCGTGCGCGGTTTTCCACTGAGCCGCCGTAGGCGTCGGTGCGCTGGTTGCTGACGGCCGACTGGAACTGGTGCAGCAGGTAGCCATGGGCGGCGTGGATTTCCACCAGATCGAAGCCGGCTTCGCGGGCGTTCACGGTGGCGCGGCGGTAGTCCTCGACAATGCCGGGGATTTCGGCCGTTTCCAGCGCACGCGGGGTGTCGCAATCGACACGGCGCGGCTTGCCGCCTTCACCGCGCACCGTGGTGCGGTTTTCGTAGGGGATGGCCGAGGCCGACACCGGCAGTTGCTCATCGGGCTGCAGGCTGTGGTGGGAGACGCGACCGACATGCCAGAGCTGCGCCGCCATATGGCCACCCGCCTCGCGCACGGCGCGGGTAATGGCGCGCCAGCCTTGCACTTGCTCGGCGCTGTAAATGCCGGGCGTGTCCATATAACCCTTGCCCTGCGGCGAGATTTGCGTGGCCTCGGAAATGATGAGGCCGGCGCCGGCGCGCTGGGTGTAATAGGTCTGCATGAGTTCGTTGGGCACATCACCGGGGGCGGTGGCGCGCATACGTGTGAGCGGCGCCATGACAACGCGGCTAGGCAAGGTGACGGCACCAAGGGTGACGGGGGTGAAAAGCTGGCCGGACATGATCGACTCCAGGGTTTTGATTCAACTAGACCGGTCGTCTAGTTTGGGGTTAAGACATTCGCGCTGGCGATCCTCTGCCAGGCCTTGGGGGCAAAACGGTTCAGGTAGTGGGCGGCGACAGCAAGATCGCGGTCTGCTCCAGCGCCTGCTGCAAGGGCTGCGAAGAACGCTGCACCTTGGCCATCAACTCGGCACCCACCCACAGCGTGTAGAGCATGGCGGCGAGTGTGTCGGGCGCCAGTTGCGGGCTCAGTGAGCCGTCGGCCTGGCCGGCGCGGATGGCTGCCGCCAGCCGGGCCTGCACGCGCTGCATGCCTTCGGCGAGCGCGGTGCGCATGGGCTCGGAGAGATCGGCGACTTCACCGGAGAGTTTGACCGCAAGGCAGGCCTGCTGGCAGTTGCCGCCTTCGTGGCGCGCCCAGCGGGCGTAGTAGTCGAGCAGGCAGGCGCGAGCGGTGGCGCCGGGGCGTTCGAGCAGCGCCTCCAGTTGCTGGTCGTAACGCTCGAAGTAGCGCACCAGCATGTCGGCACCGAAGGCTTCTTTCGACTTGAAGTAGTGATAGAACGAGCCCTTGGGTACGCCCGCCTCGCCGAGGATTTCAGCCAGACCGACGGCGGCGAAGCCCTTGCCACGGATGACGGCTTCGCCGGTGGTGAGCAGGTGCTCGCGGGTGTCCTGATACGGGGTTTCGGTGCGCATGGCCCGGGCCTTGTGGCGGTGTCGTTTGACGATGGCCCGACTCTAGTAGACCGACCGTCTAGTAATCAACCTCACCCCGAGCGTGCTCAGACGACTGGCCGGGCACCGGCCCTCCCTGCTTTGCCTTGGCCCTTCCTGTGGGAGCGGCTTCAGCCGCGAAAATGCCAGCACAGAACCCGATCGCGGCTAAAGCCGCTCCCACACACGGTGGCTTGAACAACCAGACCACCACACGCCTGAGTGCGTCGGAGCACGCCCCCTAAAGCGAGACGGTGCACGAATCCGGACGGTGGTTGATCTGGAGCTCGTCCCTCACCCCAGCCCTCTCCCGAAGGGAGAGGGGGCAACAGCGTCACGACTGACAGGCGCGACAACAGCCCCGCAAGATGCGCAGGCGCAGGCGCAGGCGTAGACGAAGACGTACGAAGACGCTTCACCTACGACGCAGCGCCCGCTATACGGCACAGAGGCTGATTGTGAGACGCCGGTTGCGCAAGCAACCAAGGCGCGAACACACCCACGTTGCCTCGGCTACTTGAACAACAGTCATGATGCGCGAGCCCTCCGCAGGAGTCGGCTTTCTTTGCTTACTT
>JAUXNL010000012.1 GCA_030684415.1 Moraxellaceae bacterium
CTGTGCCATCGTGATGGCTGTGTCGACGAGGCGTATGCCGGGACCTGCCACCTGCTGCAGCAAAGGCTTGAGCAGCGGGTAATGGGTGCAGCCCAGCACCAGGGTATCGATTTGCTCAACGAACACGGGTTTGAGGTATTCACGGGCGGTCAGTCGCGTCACCTCATGATCCAGCCAGCCCTCCTCTACCAAGGGCACGAACAACGGGCAGGCCTGCGAATAGACATGCATGGCCGGGTTCAGGGCATGAATGCTGCGGGCATAAGCATTCGAGTTGATGGTCGTTGGTGTGCCGATGACACCCACCCCTTTACGGGCTTCTGCCACAGCGGCACGCGCGCCCGCATCAATCACATCCAGCACCGGTACCGGCGACATGGCTCGCACGGTATCAACCGCTACTGCGGCCATGGTATTGCAAGCAATGATCAGCAACTTGACATCATGGGCGAGCAAAAACTCGGTGATTTTCCCCGTAAAGCTCTGGATGGTCTCACGCGACTTGACACCATATGGAACGCGGGCGGTATCGCCAAAATAAATGATGTCTTCAAACGGCAGGCGCTCCATGAGCGCACGCACAACCGTCAAGCCACCAATGCCTGAGTCAAAAACACCAATCGGACTTGAGGCTTGCGCCATGAGTCGCCCCTGCACCTGAAATTGTTACATCAGAAGTCGCTGCATCAGATCACGCAATATCGGACTTGCGCCATGCTTGCTTTGCGCCATGCCTTAACAGCTTGCTGAAAAACGCCCATCCGGGCTTTTCAGCCCGCGATTCCGGCACATGTCCGGAGTCGCTCTACGCTGAATCAATCACTTAGACATGATTGATTCGCGACCCGGCCATCCTTGGCAGGGAAACAGCTTGCTGAAAAACACTTTTCAGCAAGCTGTCAAGCACGGACGGCACAGGCACCAAAAAACCGCAAAAGCACCAACAAAAAAGCCGGCTTGCGCCGGCTTTTTTAATCTGGAGCGGGAAACGAGACTCGAACTCGCGACCCCGACCTTGGCAAGGTCGTGCTCTACCAACTGAGCTATTCCCGCAAAAGTGCGCGCATTCTAGGGAGGCGCCATTACGGTGTCAACGACACCCGCCACCACTGACAAGAAAGCATGAAGCCGGCTGTCGCCGGCTTCAGGTCAAACACCAAGACACTCAAGCAGCAAGCTGAATCCGGGCGGGGTCCACACCAAAGCTGCCCGGCAAGAGGCTGGTCACAATACGCATGGGCTCACCGCGACTGTCATGCGTCACCGCCATCATGTCCACATAACGTGGCCGGGCCAACGCCTTCTTGTCGGCGTCCAGCAGCATGAGCAGCTTGGGACGCAAACGGCGTTCGGGGTTCTGGGCAATCACCACACCCACCTC
>JAUXNL010000022.1 GCA_030684415.1 Moraxellaceae bacterium
CTGCAACAGGCCGAGTTTGGCGCGCAGGCCCTCCGCATAGACACGCACTAGTTGCGGCTCATAGTCCTGCAGGATGGCCACGAGGTCGTCTCGCGCGATCAGCCCGGACAGCGCATGCGCCAGCGCATTGAGGTTCCAGAGCCCGATGGAAGGTTGCTGGTTCCAGGCATAGCGGCCGCTGTGGTCGGAATGATTGCAGATGAATCCCGGCGCATAGGCATCGAGAAAGCCGTAAGGGCCATAATCAAATGTGGTGCCGGTAATCGAAAAGTTGTCGGTGTTCATCACGCCATGGGCAAAGCCGGCGAGTTGCCACTTGGCCATCAACGAGGCCGTGCGCCGGCTCACTTCTGCAAAGAAATCCCGGTAGGGCGTGGCACTGGCGGTGATTGCCGGAAAGTGCCAGGCAATCACCTTGTCTGTGAAGGCTTTGAGCAATTCATGCTGGCCGCTGTGAAACAGCCATTCGAAATGCCCGAAGCGGATATGGGTGTCGGCCATGCGCAGCAGCATGGCGGCGGTTTCGGTTTTTTCGCGTTGCACAGGCTCGTCCGAGCCGATGATGCAGAGGGCGCGTGTGGTGGGAATGCCGAGCCCGTGCATGGCCTCTGAGCCCAGATATTCACGGATGCAGGAGCGCAACACGGCTCGGCCATCGCCGAAGCGGGAGTAAGGCGTTTGGCCGGCGCCTTTGAGGTGTAAATCGATGTGCTCGCCCCGGCCGTTCATGACTTCTCCCAGCAACAGGCCGCGGCCATCGCCAAGTTCGGGGTTGTAGCTGCCGAACTGATGTCCGGTGTATTTCATGGCCAAGGGGGCGCTGCCGGGCAGCAACTGTTGGCCACCGAAATAGCGGGCGAATTCAGGACGCATGGCTTCTGCAGGGTCGAGATCAATCAGTGCAGCGGCATCGGAATTGAAGGCCACCAGATGCGGGCGCGCCAACCCGGTAGGGGCCAGCCGCGAGAACAATGGCGCGGGGAGTTGCGCATAGCGATTGTCGAACGCGAGGGTTTCAAGGGTTTTCATGGACGGGCCGCCGGACGCAACAGATGAAGAGGTCTGACGATGGACCTGACGCTTTCAAGGTCAATCGCTGGAGATGAAAAACAAGAGCAGAGCATCACCTGATGCTTGGGCTGTC
>JAUXNL010000024.1 GCA_030684415.1 Moraxellaceae bacterium
TACAGCCACGATGCCTTGAATTTCTCGGTGAAATTCAGCGGCTCGTCATTGGCCTTGCCGGCCTTGAGCAGTTCGGCCACGGCTTCGGCGGCAATCATGCCGGACTTCATGGCGGTGTGGCTGCCCTTGATCTTGGAGAAGTTCAGGAAGCCGGCATCGTCACCGACCAGTGCACCACCCGGGAAGGTCAGCTTGGGCAGGGAGTTGAGGCCGCCCTTGATGATGGCGCGGGCGCCATAGGAAACCCGCTTGCCACCTTCCAGATACTGCTTGATTACTGGGTGATGCTTGAACCGCTGCATCTCGTCAAACGGCGAGAGGTAGGGGTTGTGGTAGGAGAGGTCGGTGATGAGGCCCACGGAAATCTGGTTGTTTTCGTGGTGATAAAGCCACCAGCCACCGGATTCGCCATTCTCGGCCAAGGGCCAGCCAGCGCCGTGCATGACCAGGCCGGGCTTGTGCTTGGCCGGATCGATATCCCACAGCTCTTTGATGCCCAGGCCGTAGTGTTGTGGATCGGCGTCTTTGTCGAGGTCGAACTTCTTGATCAGTTCCTTGCCAAGGTGACCGCGGCAGCCTTCGGCAAACAGGGTGTACTTGGCGTGCAGCTCATAGCCCGGGGTGTAGCTGTGCTTGTGTGAGCCGTCGCGGGCTACGCCCATGTCGCCGGTGGCAATGCCTTTCACGGAGCCATCTTCGTTATAGAGCACTTCGGAAGCGGCAAAGCCGGGGAAGAGGTTCACTTCCAGCTCTTCAGCCTTGGTGGCCAACCAGCGCACAAGGTTGCCGAGGCTGATGATGTAGTTGCCTTCGTTGTGCATGGGCTTGGGAACCATCCAGCCCGGAGTGAGCACACTGCGGGTATCGTTGAGCAGGAAATAAACCTGATCTTCGGTCACCGGTGTGTTCAGCGGGGCGCCTTGCTCTTTCCAGTCCGGGAAGAGTTCGGCCAGGGCACGCGGCTCGAAGCAGGCGCCGGAGAGGATGTGGGCACCGAATTCGGAGCCTTTTTCGACCACGCAAACGGAAATTTCATTGCCCGACTCGATACTCAGCTGGCGCAGACGGATGGCGGCGGACAGGCCGGCAGGACCGCCCCCGACGATGACAACGTCAAACTCCATGGCTTCTCTTTCCACGACGGACTCCTTACAACGTAAAGGCTGGATGGGTCGGCAAGACGAAGGACTGCAAGCTTAAGTCCTCATGCCGACTCGATTTTCGGGCGGCGGCTAGTATAAAAGGACTACTACCAAAGGCCAACAAAGTCGCACAGTGTTTGTCTGACAACATTCACTGTACTGCATTGGCCGCCACGCCCCGGAATTCCGTCATGAATGACTCTCTCTCTGATGTCAGCCCAACCCCCTCGCTGCGGGCCGATCCGCTGGCCATTGCCCGATTGCTGCAGGATGCCGATGGCCATGCGCCAAAGGGATTGCCACCTCTGCACAAGTGGAACCCCCCGTTTTGCGGCGATATCGACATGGAAATCCGGCGCAACGGTGAGTGGTTTTACCTCGGCACACCGATTTTGCGGGCGCCCCTGGTCAAGCTGTTCAGCAACGTGCTGCGCAAGGAGGGGGATGAGTACTTTCTGGTCACGCCTGTCGAGAAAGTACGTATCCGGGTGGTAGACGCCCCGTTTCTGGCGATCAGCGTCGAGCAGCATCAGGAAGCGGGCCTCGACTATCTGCGCTTCACCACACAAACCGGTGATGTAGTGATTGCCGGGCCAGAGCACCCGATACAGGTGAACTTTGCGGCGGATAGTGAACCCAGCCCCTACGTCCACGTGCGCGACCGCCTCGACGCGCTGATCTCGCGCAATGTGTACTACCAACTTGTTGAGTGGGGCGAAGAACAATCCGTGGACGGACGCCCGGCGCTCGTGGTGCACAGTGCCGGGGAGGCGTTTGTCATCGGCTGGCTGTAACGGTTTGCGCCAATGTTCCGGAGCGCGACTGACCTCTGGGCTGTTCTGGGCTGTAGCTTTTAGCAGCTTGCTGAAAAGCATTTTTCAGCAA
>JAUXNL010000032.1 GCA_030684415.1 Moraxellaceae bacterium
CATCGGCGAGACGGCTTTTTGTGACTCAACAGCCTTTTGACTCAACGGGCTTTTGACTCATCAGCGCCTTGATGGCGCAGCATTTTGATGAACCAGCGCTTCGATGAGCCGGGGCGATGACGCATCAGGGCATGAGACCCGTCAGGGCCCGTGACTCATCAGCCACGAGAGGCTACACCCACTCACCCGTATACTCAACAAGTTGAGTATACTCACCGCATCACTCACTACTGGGGGCCTTCATGTCGCTGCGCCAGGTTCTGCTGGTCTATCTCGACTCCGGCGCCGCTGCCGGCTACGACATCGTCAAAGGTTTCCAGCGCACCTACGGCTATCTCTGGAACGCCAGTTACCAGCAGATTTACCGCGACCTCGGCAAGCTTCTGGAGGACGGCCTCGTGGACTGCGAGACGAAGGCCAATGGCCGCCGGCCCGCCCGCAAGGTCTACCGCATCAACCCCCGTGGCCGCGCGGCCATGCACCAGTGGCTCGCCACCCCCGTCCGCCTGCCGCATGTCAACGATGCCTTTCTGGTGAAGCTGGCGGCCGTGCACCTGCTGGACCGCGACGCCTTCATTGCCGAACTGCACGAGCATCAAAAAGCCTACCGTGCGGTGCTAGTGGACTTGCGGCGCAATCTCGCCTTTTTTGATGCCCTGCCGCGCGCGTTCCTGCAGCGCAAGGCTTATGGCATCTACCTCACGCTCAAGCGCGGCATACAGGTGGTGGACACCTGGCTGGAGTGGGCGGAAGAAGTCGAAGCGTTTTTGCTGAACGTGCCCCTTGAGGCACCGACGCAGGAGGAAGTGGCGATGTTCAACCGCCTGTTGATGTCGGACCAGGTGCCACTGTGAGCTCGATGGGCACTAACAGCTTGCTGAAAAATGCTTTTCAGCAAGCTGTTCGCCGGGCAGGGATGGCCGGATCGCGAATGAATCACGCTTGCGCGATTCGTTCAGTGTGGAGGGATTCCGGACATGTGCCGGGGTCGCGGGCTGAAAAAGCTCCGGATGGGCGCTTTTCAGCAAGCGGCTAATGCGAGCAGCATACTGGCCAGAAGGTTGCCGATAGCATCCACAGGAGAAGAGTGCCTGAAGAACAAAGCTGGCCTCAGCGTAAGGACCGACACAGAGCAACCATCGGTATCGGGCGGTTCGGTATCGGGCGGTTCGGCATACCACAACGACGTCGGTGGGCGCCGACAAGAGCAACCATCTGAAAATGCCGCGCGAACGTCGACAAAACTCTCCTGCGCTTGTGCCAGCTCGCCGCAAGAATGGCTTCACAGGAGGCGTAGGGGTTAGCGCCCCGAACCTGTTGCCACGCCAGCAAAGGCACTGAGGGATAGCGCTCAAGCGCGTCCAGACAGCGGGAGTGCTGTACTGGCTCGCCAAAACACCTACCATCGCCAAAACATCTACCACAAGCACGCTGTGCACAGCGTCTGTCATGGCGCCGACATTGGGTGCTGAGCGTCTACAGCGGAACAGGGAACTGACTTTCTTATGACTCATGTTGTCTGGATAACCAAGACTGTTCTGGCTTGGCTGGTGCTGCCCTGCATTTTCATCCTGAGCTACGTCTACGGGCTTGATCAGCCCGCCAGTGCCATTGCGCCGCATCTGCTGACAGCCTGCTGGTTTGCCTTGTTCATGACCAGTCTGAATGTGCTGGTGGTGAACGCAGCAGGAACGAAAAGCCCCGCCTTTCACCTGTACATTTTTTTATGCACCTGCCTGATTCTGCCGATGTGCCTGTATTACGTTCTGGTGCTGTTTGGCATACGAACCTGGGCCAACGTCATCACGATTGAACTTGTGCAGAGCTATATCATCCAGGCACCGCAATTCTCGGAAGCCTTGGGCATTCCTTTATGGCCAGCCATTCCGCTGGGCCTGTTGCTCTTTGCCTTGGTGTATCTGACAACACTTTACTTGCATCGCCGGGCAGGCGCTGATGCCTTCCGGGTGGGAGTGTCCAAACCGCTATTCATCAGTCTCCTGGCAATAGTGGTTTTTTTCTTCTCCAGCCAGCTTCCGGGGGCAGTTCCTCTGCGCAACATGAAGGTGCATGAGCCCTTGGCAATGACGCTATTTTCGGGACGCAGCCATAACAATCACTACGCCACCCAAGGCGTCAAGACCGATCCGCAATGGGACGTTCTGGAGGAGGCTGCGCGGGCTGACTACGTCAGCGCTGATGCGGCACAACCCAAGAAAAACATCATCATCATTCTTCCCGATGCACTGCGTCAGGATCACATGAGCCTTTATGGCTACGAGCGCGACACCACGCCTTGGCTGAGACGCATGGGCGAGGCTGGCAAACTCATCAAGTTCGATCATGCCCACTCCACTTGCGCCGAAACCACATGCGCCCATGCCAGCATGCTGGGCTCGCGCCACATCAGGGAATTTCCGCAGAAAATATTCTCGTTACAGGAAGTATTGAAGCGGAACGGCTACTTCACTCGCATGATCATCAGCGGCGACCATGTCAACTTCTACAACATCCGCGAAATCTATGGCGAACTTGATGACTACTACGATGGCTCAATGGCGCCAGGTTATTACATCAATGACGACCAGCTCGTGCTCGACAAAACCAGTAGCCTGCCGGAGTGGAATGGCCAACCGACCTTCATTCACTACCACCTGCTGTCGAATCATGTGTTGGGCAAAAAATTCAAGACCCACCAGCCATGGACACCCTTCAAGCCCTATTACGGCATCACCCGCTCGGCGCCCCGGCAGGACTACACCAACTTCTATGACAATGGCGTGCTGCAGACCGATGCGGTCATCCAGCAACTGCTGGAAACACTGAAGGCGAAGGGGTATCTGGACAATGCGCTGGTCGTCATCACGTCCGACCATGGCGATGGACTGGGCGAGCACCAACTGATGAACCATACCAACAGTGTGTACCAGGAAGCGTTGCATGTGCCGCTGGTATTCATTCCCTATGGTTATGCGTCCAGCATCCGCAATGACGCACAACCCCTGACGTCACTGATCGACATTGCGCCGACCATACTGACTGAAACCGGCATCCCGATTCCAGCGACATGGAAAGGCTCGCCCCTGCAAAAAGACATCAACAGGCGTCATCTCTTTTTCATGATGCAGCCGCAGGAAGGGCTTTATGACACCCAAGGTGAAGGACGCTGGAAATACTGGCGCAACCGGATAACCGGCGAGGAGTTTGTATTCGACCTGAAAGCAGACCCCGGCGAAAAGAACAATCTCGTGCACAGTGTGCCACCGGCAAAAAAGCAGGAGTGGCGCGACATCATGCTGAAACTGATGAAGCCCTGATATTCCAGCGGTTTTTGCTGTAACCCTCTGCGCTTACAGGGATTTTCGGCAAATGCCATGGCAGGCAGATCACCTTGCCATGGCCCGGCGCTGGCCAGCGGCAATCCCCGTGCAGCAGGCGCAGCGCGAACGGTATTGCCCTGAGTCAGGAAAGCGATGAACTCCCCGCACACCCGTCGAAGGGCTGCTGATTAACAGCTTGCTGGAAAACGCCCATCCTGGGCTGTTTCAGCCCACCATCCCGGCACAGGTCCGGAATCGCTCCACGCTGAATCAATCACTTGGGCGTGATTGATTCGCGACCCGGCCCTCCTTGGCCGGGAAACAGCGGGCTGAAAAGCATTTTCAGCAAGCTGCTAAAACCAATGGCATCGGTAGGGCTCTCCTGAGCTTGGCGAAGAACTCCGAAGGGGCGTGTGGAAGGGCTGCATTCGAATCGCTCTGGATGATCCAACGCCGCGCTAGCGTTGCTGGCGGCCCCGCACGGTAAACACCACCGCATCACGCTCGATGCCGCGCGCATCTTTCAACACCAGACGGTGACGACCGGGCAGCGGCGTCCAGTCCAACGTTTTGGCCGCGCCCAACGGCTTGTCATCCAGCCACCAGGTCAGGCCTTTTTCCGGGGTTTCCGCGCGGAAGCGCAATTGTTGACGGGTCAGGGGAATATCCGGATCGATTGCAATCACGGTTTCATTGACCGGCGACACAATGCGCACCATGGCCTGTGGCGTGTACTCCACTCGCGCCAGCTCGGTGCCGCGCACAAACCATTCTTCCCGCGCCGGTTCACTCACGCCGGAAAACCCGACACGCTGACGCACAAGACCGAGAGGCGCCATTGGCGCACTGCCGCCGGGGCGCACGCGGCCACCTTCCAGATGCTGCATGACGGCCGCCCATACCGGTGCTGCGCCGCTGATGCCGGACACCTCATGCATCGGGCTGCCGTCGAAATTGCCCACCCACACCCCCACGGTATAGCGCTGCGAAAAACCAACAGCCCAGTTGTCCCGCATGTCCTTACTGGTACCGGTTTTCACGGCCGTCCAGAACGGTGTGGACAGCGGGCTTTCGAGCCCGAATGTCAGTGCCCGCGCACTGCGGTCACTGAGGATATCGGCAGTGATGAAGCTGGCATTTTCATCCAGCAGGCGTCGTGCCTCGGCCGGCCGTGTCAAAAATGAAGGGGGGCTCGTGCTGCCACCACGGGCGAGCGTGCGGTAGGCGTTGGTCAGCGTCCACAGCGTCACGTCTGCAGAGCCCAGCGCCAGCGCATGGCCGTAAAACTCCGGCGCCTCTGGCAGCGCAAGGCCCAGATCCCGCAGACGCATCCAGGCATTTTCCACGCCGACCAGCGCTAGCACGCGCACCGCCGGCACATTGAGCGACGAGGCCAGGGCCACGCGCGCACTCACCGGCCCCTTGAAATCCTTTTCGTAGTTTTGCGGCACATAAAGCCCGGTAGGCGTCGGAAAACTCACGGGCGTGTCTTCCAGCACAGAAGCGGCCGTGAGGTACTGGCGCTCGAATGCCAGCTCATAGAGAAACGGTTTCAGCGTTGACCCCGCCTGCCGCAAGGCCTGCACACCATCAACAAACCGCGCCGATTCCAGTCGCCCGGCATTGGCCACATAGGCCAGCACCTCACCACTGGCATTGTCGAGCACCAGCACGGCACCCGCCTGCACCTGACGTGATTGCAAGGCCGCCAGTTGATCGTGCAGCAGGATTTCGGCGCGCTGCTGCAGCGCGCCATCGAGCGTGCTGCGCACTTGCTCGTCCGGCTGCGTAAGCAAAGTAGCACTGATGGCTTCCAGCGCCGGGCGTTCGGGATACGGCGCCAACCGCTTGGCCAGCACCGTCATCGCCAGATCGCGGATGACATTGCAATCTGCTTCCATGAACCCGGCGTTAATGAGCACACAGGCACGCGTGGCCACGCGGCCGGGCACGGCCTGTGGCGAGGGCAGTAACGACGCCAGCAGCAGGCTTTCATTGCGCGTCAGGCCAGCGGGAACTTTGCCAAACAGTGCGGCGCTGACGGCCGCTACGCCTTGCAGATCGCCACGAAAGCTCACCAGATTGAGATAGGCCTCGATAATCTGGGCCTTGCTCCAGGTTTTTTCGAGCGCGCGCGCCGCCTGCATCTGATTCCATTTTTGCCCGAGCGAGCGGCCCCCACGGCGCCAGGCCAGCTCGTCATTGACCAGTCCGGCCAACTGCATGGTGATGGTGGACGCGCCTCGCGATTTGTCGCCGGTCACGTACTTCATGGCCGCGAGAGCGGTGGCGCTCCAGTCAACGCCGCCGTGATCCCAGAATTCGCGGTCTTCGGCAAACACCACCGCCTCGGTAAGCGCGGGCGATATCTCGGCCAGCGGCACCCAGCGCAAACGGTTGGTCTGCATGTCCACACGGCGGGCATGCAAAAACTTGCCATTGCGGTCCAGCAACTCTGCGTACGATGAGCGGAAGCCGCTCTGCACCTCTGTGAAGGTGGGCGTCTCCGCCGCCTGCAGCAGCAGTGGCAGGCAAAGCAGCCAGAGGCCGAGCAACACTCCGGCTCGCTTCATTGCAGCCTCCCGGCGGGTGACCCCGATACCGTGACATCTGTGCGGCTACGCCATGTAGAAGCAGCGCCGTGCCCCTGAATGCCAAGAGTGCTCTGCGTAAACGCGTTGCTGATGGCTGTACCGGATTGAAGACGCTGGGTCCTGTTTCGCTCCGCAGAAAGTTCGGGGACGACGACAATCCAGGCCTTCAGAGCCTTTCCAGCTAACACGGCACACATGACCCGAGTACGGATTGCCACAGAGCTCATTGGGCCGCTTCCTGAAAAAGGCCGGTGATGCATCGTCAGCGCTCTCCTGAACCAGGCGGAAGGCTCAATACGAATGAATTTTTAGTCCTGGCTTCTTTGATGCTCCGCTCGCCCTGCGTCTGTCGACGGACACGGAAAAGCACGCAGGGGTATTTTCCCGCGAGCCGTGCAAGGCCGATATTTTTTGCCGCCAGCAAATGGGAGCGCCCCGGCATCACGGCGCCACCGTAAAGACGGCATTCGGCGTCATGCCGAACATTTCCGGCGCATACATGGCCTCGACACGCGTGGGCGGCAAACGGAACTCACCTGACTGATTCAGGCGCAAGGTGTACACCGCACGCCATTGCCCCTTGTTGATGCGTTCGTAGTAAGCGCGATAGGCATCCGCCGCGAACTCTGCATAGGTGGCCCATGTCCAGTCGCCCCCCCCGCTTTCAGTCGCCAGCGATGCGTCTCGGCCCAGCGCACGACCGAGCAACGTCGCTCCTGCCGGCACCGGGTCATCCACCGCCACCCAGCCGATATCGCTTTGCGCTTCCATGGTGAGGCTCACGCGGACGACATCGCCCACGCTCCACTTCCCCGGCACTTTTTGCTGCACAGCGGTGAAAGTTTTACTGACGGTAAAGCCGGTGCCATACGGCGCCTGCAGGGGAATGCGCGCACGCGACTGCACCGTGATCCACGGTTTGCCAGTGCCCTGCTGGGCGAGCTTCAGCGTCGCGGGGGCCGCAGGCCAGTCGAGGCGCTGGGGTGCTGGCGTGGCATCGGTCCAGGTCAGTGCCGCTTTTTGTGCACCCAACACCGCCTGCGTGGTGCCCGACACTGGTTCGCGCTCGAACGTATTGCTGAACCGGCGCAGGGCAAAACCGCCCCACATATTGGCAACCGTGGTATTCCAGCGCCCTGCGCGCTGACGCATGAGCAAGCCACGCAGCAGACGTGGCTGGTCTTCACGCCAGGCGGGCAACTCCATCGTCGCGAGCATGAGCCGCGACACCACCGCTGCATCGTTGTCGTACAACCACCACCAGTTGAATTCGCCGTCCGACAGCAGGTACGCACTGCCCTGCAAAGTCAGACGCGAACGCAGCAGGCTTTCCGCCTGCGCCAGCCGCTCGGCCTGGCGCGGCAGGTTTTTACCCAACCGCTGCACCTCGAACCAGTTCACCAGCATGGCTGTAGTCCAGCGTGGCGGATCGATTTTCAGGGCGTCGAGATGCGCCGGCTTCAAGCGGCCGTACTGCGCCAGAATCACCAGCACCTCAAGCCGGCGGTGGTCATCATCGAGCGGCTGCAGGCGCCAGTCATCAAACCTGAACTTGCCTTCGGCATAGGCCACCAGTGCATCAAGCATTTGCGCGCGTGCCGCGTCGGGCACTGGCCACTCCATGGCCTTGGCGACACGGAGGATGTGCGCAGTCAGGAAGGGGTAGCCGCCGCCATTCGGATAGAACGCCGCCAGCCCACGGCTGTCGAGATAGGCCGGCAGCATGTCCATGGCGGCGTTCCACAGCGCACGATCTTGCAGACCGGCGGCCTTCGATGTTTTCTGCTCCAGACAGCTAT
>JAUXNL010000035.1 GCA_030684415.1 Moraxellaceae bacterium
AGCGGCCCTTCGGTTCCCGGTTTGTCCTGGATTTTGGCCTCCGGAATGCCGGCCGCTTGAACCCGGGACACCAGGCCTGCGCTCAGCACGGCGGCGCCGGCTCCGAGCAGAAAATCACGTCGATTGGTCATGGAAAAACTCTCGTTCAATGGTCGGCTGCGGCGGCATCAGTGGCCATCGTGGCCGCACGGGCTGGCGGGCTCATGCCGCCCCCGGCACCCTGCAGCGTGCTGGTCAGGTCGGCCTCGGCCACCCAAAAATCCTCCAGCGCCGCCAGATAGGCATCGGTGCTGGCGGCCTGATCCCGGGCCTGAGCCAGCAGCTCAAAGGTGCTGATCAGCATGCCGTTGTAGCGCAGCAACACCTCATCCGAGATTTGCTTCTGCAGCGGCACAATCTCGTCGCGATAGTGCCGGCTCAGGTCGTAGGCGGTGCGGTAGCGGGTATAGGCATCCCGGGATTCGCTGCGGGCATTGACGGCGGTTTCCGCCACCTGGGCCAGGGAACGACGGTAAATGGCTTCTGCCTGAGCCACGCGGGCGCTACCAAAATCGAACAGCGGCAACTCAAGGCTGACCTCAAAGCCGGTCTGTTTCGGTAGCTCGTTCGAGGTGTTGTATTCGTAGCCCAGATTCAGCACGTTGATGAAGCGCGTGACCTTGGTCAGCCTGAGCGCACGCGCCGTGTTGTCGGCATTGCGCTTGGCCATCTGCACGTCGATACGTTGATCCAGCGCCTGCTGCTCCACCTGGTTCAGCTCGCGGGGTGTGCCCGGTAGCTCAGGCAGGGATTCGGGCAGCTTGACGGTGCCGGCATCCATGACGCCCAGCAGCCGTATCAACCGTTCCCGGGCGGCCAAAGCCTCGGTTTCAGCGCGGGCACGTTGCGCCGTGGCGGCGGCATAGAAAGCCTGCTCCCGGGCGGCGTCCAAGCGACTGATGTTGCCGGCCTGCGCCAAGCTGCGGGCTAGGTCGCGACCAGCCTCGGCGGCTGCCTGCACATCGGCGGCGTAACGCGCGCGCTGGGCGCCGGCGACGGCCGCGAAATAGTTGCGGCGGGTTTCCCGCGCCAGATTCAGCACGGCCCGGGTCGTATTCAGCTTGGCGCTTTCCAGGCGCTGCTTTTCCAAGGGGGCTCGCGCTGGCAAGGTCAACAGGCCGATCAGGTCAAAGGTGATGCTGCGCTCGATTTCGCGCTCGTCGCCCTGGGTCAACCGGGCCACCGAGATACGAGGATTGCGCAGGCGCGTGGCAGCCACTACCTCGGCTTCGGTGAGGCGCAGCTCTGCGAAAGCCCGCTGCAGGCCCGGGTTGTTGATCAGGGCCAGGGCCACCGCATCTTCTACCCTCAGGGGCTGAGCCAGAAGCTCGTCACGGCGCTGGGCGCGGGTCTCGGCGCTCATGGCTTGGGGCCGGGTCTCTTGTCCCATCAGGCGGCTGGCCTGCGCCCGCACCTCACCCTCTCCACCATCGGAGGACAGGGTGGCACAGGCGCCTAAGCTACCGGCCAGGACGGCCACCAGAATTGCGCGTGCCAACGGCTGGCGAGGCGCTCTCATCGGTTACCTCCATGCGGCATATCGCTGTCAGACGTGCCCGGCATGTCGGCATCCTGTGATTCTTTGGGAGCCTCTTTTTGGGCATCAGGAGACGAACCCATGGTGTGACCGGCGTACCCGGAGGGCTCATCCATCACCAAGGCATGGGTCTCCCGCCAGTCACGTACGGCAGGCTCTGACCAGGCCTGATATCCGCTGAACGCACTGGTATGACTGGCAGGAGTCGGGAGGGACTCAGGGGCCGCCACTACGGCCGCCGGCATCCACAAGAGAGTGACCACGACGGGGAATCGCATGAAAAAATCCATCAGGAAGCTCCGATGGGAAGATCATGCGACTGGGTGCAGGACAACAAGCTGACGTGGAAATTACATTCCTGTCATCTTCGCTTAATCTTACAAAAAGTCGGTATTGTGATGGCCATATACCCTGGCATGAGACGAGCGCCCCGTGAAAATCTTGCTGGTTGAAGATGAAGCCAAGACGGGTGAGTACCTGAAACAAGGCCTCACCGAGGCCGGCTATACCACCGACTGGGTGAAAGACGGGCTGGCCGGGCATCATCATGCCCTCTCCGAAGATTACGACCTGGTGATTCTGGATGTGATGCTGCCCGAGATCAGTGGCTGGCAGGTGCTGGCCGCCATTCGCCGCGCCGGAAAATCCATGCCGGTGCTGTTTTTGACGGCCCGAGATCAGGTGGAGGACCGAGTCAAAGGTCTGGAGCTGGGAGCCGACGATTACCTGGTCAAACCCTTTGCCTTCGCCGAACTTTTGGCCCGTGTCCGTACTCTGCTCCGGCGGGGCCGCAGTCGTGAGCCTGAGCTGTTGCAGGTGGCGGATCTGGAGCTGGATGTCCTGCGCCGGCGTGCGGTGCGAGCGGGACGCCGCATCGACCTTACGGCCAAGGAATTCGCCCTGTTGGAGCTGCTGATGCGACGCCAGGGCGAGGTGCTGCCGCGCTCCCTCATCGCCTCCCAGGTCTGGGACATGAATTTCGACAGCGACACCAATGTCGTCGAGGTGGCCATCAAGCGCTTGCGCACCAAGGTGGAGACGGGCGTTGAAACCAAGCTCATCAACACCGTGCGCGGTATGGGTTATGTACTGGAGGCTCCTGCGGATGACGCTACTGATGCGTAAATCCATCACGCTCCGTACCAGCCTCCTGTTCACTTTGCTGGCGGCGGTGGTATTTGCATTCATGGGGCTGGTTATCCGGGCTTCCGTCAGTCATCACTTCAGCGAGCAGGACAGCAGCGCCCTGGAAGGCAAGCTGGAGTTGATCCGGCACATCCTGCTCACGAACGAGTCAGGGGATGCCGAGCGACTGCGGCGTCAACTGGGGGATGCCCTGGTCGGGCATCATGATCTGTCCGTACGCATTCGCCATTCGGGTGGCCCCGAGCTTTTTAGCTCCGGACACGCGTCCATTCCGGATGCTGTGCTCCAGAAGACGACTGTATTCCCTGCAAAGGGCGCACTGCCACTGCTCACCTGGTCTTCGGAGGACGCGACTTATCGTGCCGTTGCCGTTCGGGTCCTGACCCCCAATCCGCCTCAGAGCTGGGAAATCAGTATCGCCGTCGATACACGGCACCATGCAGAATTCCTGACGGTGTTCGAGCGCGAACTTCTTGTGATCGGCGCAGGCGGTCTGCTGCTCATGGCCGTCCTGGGATGGCTGGCAACGCGCCGCGGTTTGCAGCCGGTGCAGCATATGGCGCATGTGGCCGAAGGCATTTCGGCGCAACGACTGCAGGACCGGCTTCCAGCAACTGATGTGCCGGTTGAGTTGCAGCCGCTGGCCCGGGCCTTTAACGAGATGCTGGATCGCCTGGAAGACTCGCTGCGCCGGCTCTCTGACTTCTCCTCCGATCTGGCGCATGAACTGCGTACACCTATCAATAACCTGATGACGCAAACACAGGTTTCATTGGCCAAGCCGCGCAGTGCCGAGGAGTACCGCGAAGTGATGTACTCGAATCTGGAGGAGTTCGAACGTCTGGCCCGCATGATTGCTGACATGCTGTTTCTGGCCAAGGCGGATAACGGCCTGATGATTCCGCATCAGGAGCCGGTGAACTTGCGTCAGGAGATTGAAGCGGTTTTTGAGTTTTACGATGCACTGGCGGCCGAAAAAATGGTGGCCCTGTCACTGCAGGGCAATGCCATTGTCACAGGTGATCCGCTGATGTTACGTCGCGCCATCAGCAATCTCGTCTCCAACGCTGTTCGCCACAGTCTGCCCGACACAACCGTCACGGTCAGATTGATAACGGAGCAGGAGATGGTGCGTCTGGTGGTGGAGAACACGGGGGACAGTATCACTCGCGACCAACTGGACCGGGTATTCGACCGTTTCTACCGGGCCGATGCATCACGACGCCGCAGTGACGAAGGCGCAGGACTGGGGCTGGCCATTACTCGCTCCATTGTCCGAGCCC
Source organism: Moraxellaceae bacterium (assembly GCA_030684415.1). GTDB lineage: Bacteria > Pseudomonadota > Gammaproteobacteria > Pseudomonadales > Moraxellaceae > UBA2031. Next base: position 4,006 of record JAUXNL010000035.1, read on the forward strand.
ACTGCGGCCAAATTACGGTAGCCTCCAATGAAGGCAAGACCCGTTTTCAGGTGACCTTGCCGATCACGCCTGCGCCTTTGGAGGCGACGGGCGTGAGGGAATGAGTATACTTAATGCCATGAGCCGCCCACTTCGCCAACGCATAGCTCTGTTCCTGAGCCTAATCATGGTCACCTTCACGGTGTGCCAGGGTATGGCGTTGGCGGCAATGCCAAAGGGAGGCATGCCGGTCCCGATGCAATCGGCCGGCATGTCCTGCCATGAGGCGCCGGGCGTTGACCCCGCCATTGCAAAGCCGGACTGCCCCAGCGACTGTGAGCACGTGGTCAAGGCCTCTGATTCCGGACCGCAGTTTTGCCCCTTGAGTCAGGTGGTGGCCTTCGTGGCCTATCAATGGCCTGACCTCAGTCGGGAGGCAGGTGCCATCCAGCTAGCCGCTTTGCCCTTACACGACCCCATTACCGATCCCCCTCCCACCCTCCGCTATCATCGCTTCCGCGAATAGCCCCTCCTGGCCGGCCCCGTGCCGGTGATTTCGCCTACCCGTCAGTTTTCACGCTGACACCCCGGTATTGGTTTTTACGCGAAATTCACAACCCAGGAGTCTTATCATGACAATTCGCATCCTCGCGCTCGCCTTACTGAGCGCCTCCCTGCTGTCTACCCCGGCCTTGGCTGAACCCGTTGACACCCATGTCGATTACGGTGGCCCTCGGGCCGTGCCGCATGAGCACGGTGACATCTATTCCTTTGGCCGCCCCGGCCAGGAGAAATACGCCCGCCGCGCCATCACCCTGACGGCAAGTGACGACATGCGCTATTCCGAATCCACCCTGGACTTTGCGCAGGGCGATACGGTCAAGTTCGTGTTCACCAACGCCGGTAGCAATCCGCATGAGTTCGTGCTGGCCGACAAACGCACCCAGGACAAGGTCGAAAAAGCCCGGCCCGATCCGGAGTCCGTGAAGAGTCCGCCGTATTCCCTGCTGCTGGCCCCGGGTGAGACCCGGACCCTGGTCTGGCAATTTGACCGGTTTGGGGTCTTCGAGGTCGCCTGCCATCTACCCGGGGCTTACAAGGCCGGCATGGTGACCTACATCAGCGTCCCCATGGCGCCGAAGCGCGGCTGGCGCTAAGCCTTCCCACTACGTACCGCAGCAGCCGGATGTGCCGGCTGCTGCTTCTGTCACTCAGTGACACGGATTTGTGTGGGGAGACATCATGCCCGCTGTATTTTCCCGGACCCGCTACGGGATCTGTTTAGGGGTGACCTTGCTGACCTTAGTCGGCCCTGCGGCCGCCGAAGGATTGCGCTTTGAAGCGGCCCTGCAGGCTGCCGAGGCTAGTACACCTCAGTTGCAAGCCCGTCGCGCGGCCGTGGCCAGTGCCACCGAGGCTGCGCCAGCGGCGGATGCCTTGCCCGACCCCAAGGCCTTTATCGGCCTCGACAACCTGCCTATCGACGGCCCGGATCGCTTCAGCACCAGTCGTGACTTCATGACCATGCAGAAGATCGGGCTCATGCAGGATTTCCCGAATGGCGGCAAGCGCCAGGCCCGGGCCGACGCCGCCCAGGCGCAGGTCAGTCAGGCCGAAGCCCAACTGCACCTGGACCGTGTCACGGTCCGGATCGAGACCGCGACGGCCTGGCTCAACCGCTATTACCTGGAGCGCCAGATCGGCCTACTCGATGAACTCGACCGCGATAACCGGCTGCTGGCCGATGTCGTTAAGGCACAGCTCGCGGCCGGTAAAGGAATGGCGGCCGACGCTTTGCTGCCCAGCCAGGAAGGCATTGCATTGGGCAACCGGCGTGACGAGTTGCAACGGGATCGGGCCAAGGCCGAAGCCGCGCTGCAACGCTGGGTGGGCAATGTGTCCCAGCTGGGGCTAGCGGGCGAGCCGCCGCAGTTCACTGTCGATGCTGCCCAGCTACGTCAGCATGTAGAACACCATCCCGAGCTGCTGCTGTTCCAGCCCATGGCGGCCCAAGCCACGGCGGAGCTGCACACGGCCGAAGCCGCGCGCCGACCGGATTGGGGGGTGGAGCTGGCCTATCAGAACCGTGGCCCCGCCTTTAGCGACATGGTGTCCTTACAGGTCACTCTGGACCTGCCGCTGTTCACCGGCACGCGGCAAAACCCCCTGGTCCGTGCCCGGCAGCAGGCCCTGCTCAGCATTGAGGCGGAGCGGGAAGCCATGCTGCGCGAACACCGAGCCACGCTGGACGCTGAGGTAGCGGACTACGCCGCGCTCACACAACAACTGAACCGCCAGCAACAGGAGGCCTTACCCCTGGCCCGGCAGCGGGTCGAGCTGCAATTGGCGGCCTATCAAAGCGGCCGGGCCGATCTGACCCTGGTCCTGCAGGCGCGCCGCGAACTCCGGGACAGCCGGCTTCAGGCCATCGCCCTCGAAAACCAACAACAAGTGCTGGCCGCTCGCCTGCATTACCTCTTTGACGATCATGAGGAGACCGCGCCATGAAGCGGAATTACCTGAAATTTGCGGCGATATTGCTTGCCGTGGCGAGCCTTAGCGGGGGCCTCGGCTATTGGCTCGCCCAGCGTCCGCCCACCATGCTGATGACTACCACAGAAGCTCCTTCGGATCAGGAACGCAAGGTGCTGTATTGGTACGACCCCATGGTGCCCAACCAGCACTTTGACCAGCCGGGCAAATCGCCCTTCATGGACATGCAGCTCGTGCCCCGCTATGCCGACGAGAGCGCCGATGAAAGCGGCAACGCGGGTGGCATCACAATCAGCAGTGCCCTGACCCAAAACCTGGGCGTGCGCTATGCCACGGTCGAGCGCGGCCAGTTGCCGTCAGCGGTGGAGGCCCCGGCCAACGTGGTCTTTAACGAGCGCGATGTGGCCATCGTGCAGACCCGGGCCGCCGGCTTTGTGGAACGCGTCTATGCGCGGGCGCCGGGTGACGTGATTGCCCAAGGGGCGCCCTTGCTTGACATTCTGGTGCCGGAATGGGCCGGCGCCCAGGCCGAGTATCTGGCCCTGCAACGCAGCGGCGATGAGGACCTGACACGGGCGGCCCGCGAGCGGCTGCGTCTCTTGGGCATGCCAGAGGCAGCCATTCAGCGCCTGGTAAAAAGCGGCCAGACGCAAACCCGCTTCACGGTGACGGCACCGATTGCCGGCGTCATCCAGGCGCTGGACATCCGCCAGGGCATGACCGTCAGCTCCGGTATGACCGTGGCCCGCATCAACGGCCTGGCCACGGTGTGGCTGGAGGCGGCCGTGCCCGAGACCCAGGGCGGCAGCCTTGCCGTGGGCCAGCCGGTGGCCGCGCTGTTGGCCGCCTATCCCGGCAAGTCCTTTGAGGGCCGGGTCATCGCCCTCCTGCCGGAGGTGAATCCCCAGAGCCGCACGCTGCGGGTGCGCATGGAGTTTGCCAATCGAAGGCAGGAACTGCGGCCCGGCATGTTTGCGCAGGTGCAGCTGGATACGAAGGCGCAGCAGCAAATGCTGCTGATTCCCAGCGAAGCCCTGATCCGTACCGGCAAGCGCAATATCGTCATCGTGGCGGAAGGGGACGGGCAATTCCGCCCCGTCGAAGTCACCCCGGGCAGCCAAGCCGGCGGCAAGACCGCCATTATGGCGGGCCTGGAAGCCGGCCAGAAGGTTGTGGCCTCGGGGCAGTTCCTGATTGATTCGGAAGCCAGCCTGACCGGTGTGCTGGCGCAGATGAAGACGACGGCGGAGCAAGAGCCGGAGTCACAGGCATCGGCAGCGTCGGGTCTCATCGAAGCAAGTGGCGTGGTTGAGGCTCTGGGCCACCAGGACATCACACTCTCGCACGAGCCCATTCCCGCCTTGGACTGGCCGGCCATGACCATGCCCTTTGCCCTCGACAAGGCGGCGTCCACGCAGGGCTTGAGGAAGGGCCAGCGCGTGCAGTTCGCTCTGGAAAAACGGGGTGATGATCTGGTGGTTGTCCGCCTCCGCGCGATGGAGGGCCGGCCATGATCGGTCGTTTGATTCACTGGTCCATTGCCAACCGTTTTCTGGTCATCCTGGCCACGGTTTTTATGACCGCCTGGGGTATCTGGTCGATCAAGATGACGCCGGTCGATGCGTTACCGGATCTGTCTGATGTGCAGGTCATTATCCGCACGAGCTACCCCGGGCAGGCCCCGCAGATTGTGGAAAACCAGGTGAGCTATCCGCTCAGCACCACCATGTTGTCGGTGCCGGGCGCGAAGACGGTGCGCGCCTATTCCTTCTTCGGTGACTCCTTCGTTTATGTGCTGTTCGAGGACGGCACCGACCCCTACTGGGCGCGCTCACGGGTGCTGGAATACCTGAACCAGGTGCAGGGTCGCCTGCCCGCCAGCGCCAAGCCCGCTCTGGGGCCGGACGCCACCGGAGTGGGCTGGGTGTATGAATACGCCCTGGTGGACCGCTCGGGGAACCATGATCTTTCACAGTTGCGTGCGCTGCAGGACTGGTTCCTGAAGTTCGAGCTCAAGGCTCTGCCCAATGTCGCCGAAGTCGCCACCGTGGGGGGCATGGTCAAGCAGTACCAGGTGGTATTGGACCCGGCCAAGCTTGTGGCCTATGGCATCCCACAGAGCAAGATCATTGGGGCCATCCAGCAGGCCAACCAGGAAAGCGGCGGTTCGGTGCTGGAAATGGCCGAAGCGGAGTACATGGTGCGTGCCAGCGGTTATCTCCAATCCCTGGAGGATTTTCGCGCCATTCCCCTGGGGCTGGCCGCCGGGGGCATTCCGGTGCGGCTGGGAGATGTTGCCACGGTGCAGATCGGCCCGGAGATGCGTCGCGGCATTGCCGAACTGAATGGTGACGGGGAAACCGTCGGTGGCGTTATCGTGCTGCGCTCCGGCAAGAACGCGCGCGAAACCATTGACGCCGTCAAAGCCAAACTGGCCGAACTGAAAGCCAGCCTGCCGGCCGGCGTAGAGATCGTGCCCACTTATGATCGCTCAGCGCTGATCGACCGTGCCGTGGACAATCTCAGCCATAAGCTGCTGGAAGAGTTTCTGGTGGTGGCCCTGGTGTGCGTCGCCTTCCTCTGGCATCTGCGCTCCGCGCTGGTGGCCATCATTTCCCTGCCGCTCGGGGTGCTGATGGCCTTTATCGTCATGCAGCACCAGGGCCTCAACGCCAACATCATGTCGCTGGGCGGTATTGCCATTGCCATCGGCGCCATGGTGGACGCGGCCGTGGTCATGATCGAGAACGCCCACAAGCGCATCGAGGCCTGGCAGCACGAGCATCCGGGCCAGACCTTGCAGGGCGAGGCCCATTGGCGGGTGATTGGTGAGGCCGCCAGCGAGGTCGGGCCGGCGCTGTTTTTCAGCCTGCTCATCATTACGCTGTCGTTCATTCCGGTCTTTACCCTGCAGGCGCAGGAAGGCCGCCTGTTCGGGCCCCTGGCCTTCACCAAGACCTATGCCATGGCTGCGGCGGCCGGCCTTTCCGTGACCCTGGTGCCCGTACTCATGGGCTTCTGGATTCGTGGCCGCATCCCCGAGGAGCAGCGCAATCCGCTCAATCGTTTCCTGATCGCGATCTACCAACCCTTACTGGACAAGGTCCTGGCCCGTCCCAAGACCACATTAGCTATCGCGGTGCTGATTTTCTTGACAGGGCTGTTCCCGCTCTCTCGTCTGGGAGGGGAATTCATGCCGACCCTGGATGAAGGCGATCTGCTCTACATGCCCTCGGCCCTACCGGGGCTGTCAGCGGCCAAGGCCTCACAGCTGCTGCAGCAGACGGACCGCATGATACGCACCGTGCCCGAAGTGCAATCGGTGTTCGGCAAGGCCGGCCGCGCCGAAACCGCCACCGATCCCGCGCCCCTGGAAATGTTCGAGACCACCATCCAGTTCAAACCCCGCGAACAATGGCGCCCCGGCATGACCCCGGAAAAATTGGTCGAGGAACTCGACCAGGCGGTGAAAGTACCGGGCCTCAGCAATATCTGGGTACCGCCTATTCGCAACCGCATCGACATGCTGGCCACCGGCATCAAGAGCCCCATCGGGGTCAAGGTCTCCGGCACCAAGCTGGCCGACATCGACCGTATCGCTCAGGATGTGGAGCGGGTCGCGAAGACCGTGCCAGGCGTTAGCTCGGCCCTGGCGGAGCGGCTGACCGGCGGGCGTTATGTGGATGTGCGCATTAACCGCGAAACCGCCGCACGCTACGGCCTCAACATCGCCGACGTGCAGTCCGTGGTGAGCTCAGCCGTGGGCGGCGAAACCATCGGGGAGACCGTCGAAGGCCTGGCGCGCTTTCCCATCAATGTGCGTTACCCGCGCGAGCTGCGCGATTCCCTGGAAAACCTGCGGCAACTGCCGGTGCTTACTGAGCTGGGGCAGCAGATCACGCTCGGCACCGTCGCGGACATCCAGGTCACCGATGGCCCGCCCATGCTCAAGAGTGAGAACGGCCGACCCTCGGGCTGGGTCTATGTGGATGTGCGCGGCCGCGACCTGGCCTCGGTGGTCGAGGATCTGCACCATGCCATCCAGCAGCGGGTCAAGCTCAGCCCCGGTATCAGCCTCAGCTACTCCGGTCAATTCGAGTTCCTGGAGCGCGCCAATGCCCGGCTGAAGATCGTAGTGCCCGCCACGCTGCTCATCATCTTCGTGCTGCTGTATCTGATCTTCCGCCGGGCCGACGAGGCCCTGCTCATCATGGCCACGCTCCCATTTGCGCTCACTGGCGGCATCTGGTTCCTCTACCTGCTGGACTACAACCTTTCAGTGGCCACCGGCATCGGCTTTATTGCCTTGGCCGGCGTGGCCACCGAGTTCGGCGTCATCATGTTGCTCTACCTGAAGCACGCGCTTTTTGAGCGCCAGGAACAAGGAGTGGCGATCACTACGCCGGTGCTAGATGACGCCCTGCGGGAAGGCGCGGTGTTGCGCGTGCGGCCCAAGGCCATGACCGTCGCCGTGATCCTGGCCGGTCTGCTGCCCATCCTGCTGGGCAGCGGCACCGGCTCCGAGGTCATGAGCCGCATTGCCGCGCCCATGGTGGGCGGCATGATCACGGCGCCGCTGCTATCGCTCTTTCTGATTCCTGCGGCCTACCGACTGATGCGACAGCGCCGAGAACGTAGCGAGCCGGAGGCCTCTCATGATTAAGCGCTACCTTTAGCTCGGCAGACATGGAGAAAAGCACCATTACCGAACTCAAACCGGCGAAGTAAGTGGCGAGCTCCCTCAAGCACTCACTTTGGCGTGTTAGCGGAACGCCGATTGTGTGACCTGATTGAATTACTCCAAAACCTGCAGTAGCGGCCCCGAAGGGGGGCACAAGATGCTACGCAGGCCCCTGTGGTTGGGCAGGCTTCGGCCTGCCATTCTTTTATGACTGCCCCGTGCAGCAACCGCCATCCTGCCTCGGTGGGCACGGTACCGAGCCAAACGAGCAAAACACGCAGCAGTCGCTGGGATGGGGACGCAACAGCACCTTGCAGTTGCTGCATTCGTAAAAGTACTGGCAGGCATCCGTGGGCATGGTCTCCTGCTTGGCGAAGCCGCAATGCGGACAGGTCAGCACCGATACAAGAATCTGGACACTCATCAAGCGTTCACTTTGGTTTCTGCACGGTGGCGGGATAGCCCGCGCTCGTGGTTGCCCGGATCAGAATTTCCGGCCGGGTTTGGTCGGGGTCATAGCTGACCGTGGCCGTTTTCTGCTGAAAATCGACCGTGGCCGCGCTCACCCCCGGCACCTTTTCCAGTGCCTTGCGGACGGTGATCGGACAGAGTTGGCAGGTCATGTTTTGCACGGAAAGCACGACCGTTTGTGGGGTTCCCGCCCAAGCCGGCAGGGTGAGTAGCGCGATGAGCAGCAGGATCAGGCGGCGCATGATGAGGTCTCCTCTTTTGATCAATTGAATAGCGGGACCAGCCAAGGCACGACCAACAGGCCCAGCAGTAGCGGTCCCACCAGCCAGAACAGCAGGCGCTGGCGGTGCAACACGGTGGGATCGGCACAGGGCGTGCCTGGCACGCAGACTGGCCGCTGGAGATAGAGCCGGTAAAAGGCCCAGCCCAAAAAACCCACAGTCAAGGCCACAAAAAGTGGCCGGTAAGGTTCCATGCGGGTCAGGTAGCTGACCCAGGCACCACCGATGCCCAAGGACAGCAGGATCAGGGGCGCGACGCAGCACAAGGAGGCGCCGATACTGGCCAGGGCTGCAGCCAGCAGGTACTTGGGGGAGGACCAACTTTGCATGGCTTACTCCGTGGTAGTGATCAGGGTGTATGATAAACCCTGTACCGCGGTACGGAATCAAGAGGTGGGCCATGAGTGACTTACTCTCCATCGGTCAGCTGGCGTCCGCCGGCGGGGTCGGCGTGGAAACCGTCCGCTACTACCAGCGGCGTGGCCTGCTGGCGGAGCCGAACAAGCCCTTGGGCGGCCACCGGCGCTATCCGGCAAGGATGATCCAGCAGCTGCGCTTTATCCGGCGCGCCCAGGCCCTGGGTTTCACGCTGGAGGAAATCGAGGTGCTGCTGCAACCGCATACGGATGTCTGCGGCGACACTCGGGCCCTCGCCGTGCACAAGCTCGACCTGATCGATCAGAAAATCCAAACGTTGACCGACATGCGCGCGGCGCTGGCGGGACTGGTCGTGCGCTGTGCCCAAGCACCGTCAGAGCAGTGCCCGATCATTGAAGCCCTGTTCGAGGCCAGCGCCGGCGACGCTTGGTTCCATGCAGATGCAGAACGGCGGCCCCATGATTGACCAGTATCTTGATGCCGCGACCCGACCACAGACCCGCCGTAGCTACCGGGCGGCCATTGAGCATTTTGAAGCGGAATGGGGTGGTTTCTTGCCGGCCACGGCCGACAGCATCGCCCGTTACCTAGCCACTTATGCGGGGCAACTGGCGGCCAATACGTTGAAACTGCGGCTGGCCGCCCTGGCCCAATGGCATATCGACCAAGGTTTTCCGGATCCGACTAAGGCGCCCGTCGTCAAAAAAGTCCTGAAAGGGATTCGTGTGCTGCATCCGGCGCGGGAAAAACAAGCCGTGCCATTGCAGTTGCACCAATTGGAGCAGTTGGCGGCCTGGCTCATGACCAAAGAGCAAGAGGCGGCCAGGGCAGATGATCAGGCTCAGCGGCTGCGTTGCTGCCGGGATCGGGCCTTGATCCTGTTGGGCTTCTGGCGGGCATTCCGGAGCGACGAACTCTGTCGATTGCGCATCGAGGACAATGCATTGCACCCCGGGCAAGGCTTGGCGCTTTTTCTGCCGCGCAGCAAGAGCGATCGACGCAACGAAGGAACCCACTTCAAAGTACCGGCACTCAGCCGATTGTGTCCGGTGGAGGCGTACCAGTCCTGGATGGAGCTGTTGCCTCGACAACAAGGCCCCGTGTTCTGCGCCGTCGATCGCTGGGGACATGCTAGCGACAGCGCATTGCATCCCAACAGCATCATTCCCTTGCTGCGGATACGCTTACAAGAGGCGGGCATCAGCGATGCCGATTTGTACAGCAGCCATTCCTTGCGCCGTGGCTTTGCCACTTGGGCCAATGGCCAGGGCTGGGATGTGAAAGCGCTGATGGAATATGTCGGCTGGAAGGATATGAAGTCCGCCTTGCGCTACATCGACGCGACGCCTCATTTTGGTGACGCGCTTGCTCTTCATGCCGTTCCCGCCGTCCCGCTAGCAAAATAACCACACGCGCCAGGCATGGAAGTATGAGTAGCGTCAACGAAACCGCATATCCCCAGCTCAAAGCCGAATTTACCCTCAAGGAACTGCGCGGCATTTACACGCCGTCGCCAGCCGAACAGGGCTTTGTCTTCAGCCAGTATCGGCAGGCTCCTACACGTGCCTGCCTGCTGATCCAGCTCAAGGTGCTGCAACGCCTCGGCTACTTCATGCCGCTTCGCCAGTTGCCACGACCAGTCGTCGAACACGTGTGCGAGTGTGCCGGTTTGCGGCCACCCACACCCTCGGCCCTGACCACCTATGACAAATCCGGCAGCAAATCGCTGCATCAACAACGCATACGAACCCATCTCAACATTCGGCAAATGGATGCCGCCGCTTGGCGCTGGCTTGACAGCATTGCTCACAAGGCGGCCGCCACCAAGCAGGAGTTGCCAGACATTATCAATGTTTTGATTGAGGAATTGGTCCGACAGCGGTATGAGCTGCCTGGTTTTACGCGCCTGTCAAAACTTGCCGCACAGGCACGTGTCACGGTGAATGAACAAATCTATCAGCAGGTGATGGGGCGACTCACGCCGACCGACATCCAGCGTTTGGACCGCCTGTTACAGCCAGGCTCCAGCGGCAGTCGGTGGGATGATCTGAAGCGAGAACCCAAGCGCCCGACGGTTCGTGAAATAGCCAGCTTTCTCAAACATATTGCCTGGCTTCAGGAGTTAGCACAGGGACTGCCCGTCGTCACCGATATTGCCGCCACCAAACGTGCGCAGTTGACCCTGGAGGCCCGCGCTCTGGACCAGGCAGAGATGCGTGACCTGCGGCCCGAGAAACGCTATACCCTCGAAGTGCTCTTGCTGCGTTCGCAGCTGCAGAAAGCGATGGACGATGTTACCGAGATCTTCATCAAAACACTGGCGGGCATGCACCGGTCTGCCGAACTTCGCCTGCAGGAGTATCGTCTGAAACAGGCCGAGCAGGTGGATCGCCTGGTCATCCAGTTCCGCGATTTACTGTCCGTCATCGAGGATGACGAGACCGCCCAGAGCTTGTCCACGCGAATTGCCGGGGCGCTTCAGGGCGAGCCAGCAATATGGCTAGCCCAATGTGAGGAATATCTGGCCTATGCAGGCAATAATGCCTTTCCTTTTTTGCTTAAGCCCTACGGTACGCTGCGTTCTTTACTGTTTCAGTGCCTGGAAGTCTTGTCACTGAGGCCCAGCTCGCAAGACGACAGCGTGCTGCACGTCTTGGCCTGGCTGAAGCAATATCGCTCCAGCCATCGTGAGTTCATCGGGGTAGACCGCCACAACCTTGCCGACTTGGAACTGTCCTGGCTGCCCGAAAAATGGCATCGCCTAGTGTTCGGCAAAAAACCTGACGAGGGGGACACACTATTTCTGCACCGGAAATACCTGGAGCTGGCTGTTTTTTCCCAGATCATGCAAGACCTGAAGTCCGGCGATCTCTATGTTGAGCACAGCGATCAATATGACGACTACCGGGAGCATCTGGTGTCATGGGAGGAGTATGAGCAGGAAATCGCTCAGTTCGGCGAACTTGTCGGCCTGCCCGTGGACGGCCAAGAGTTTGTGACCGCCTCCCATGCTCAAGAGTGAGAACGGCCGACCCTCGGGATGGGTCTATATGGATGTGCGCGGCCGCGACTTGGCGTCGGTGGTCAAAGACCTGCGCCAAGCCATCCAGCGCCAAGTCAAACTAAGCCCCGGTATCAGCCTCAGCTACTCCGGTCAGTTCGAGTTCCTGGAGCGCGCCAATGCGCGCCTGAAGGTCGTGGTGCCGATGACGCTGCTCATCATCTTTGTACTGCTGTATCTGATCTTCCGCCGGGCCGACGAGGCTCTGCTGATCATGGCCACGCTGCCGTTTGCGCTCACTGGCGGCATCTGGTTCCTCTACCTGCTGGACTTCAACCTCTCGGTGGCCACCGGCATCGGCTTTATCGCGCTGGCGGGCGTGGCGGCCGAGTTCGGCGTCATCATGTTGCTGTACTTGAAGCACGCACTTTTCGAGCGTCAAGAACAGGGCTTGGAAATTACTACGCCGGTGCTCGACGACGCGCTACGTGAAGGCGCGGTGCTGCGTGTGCGGCCCAAGGCCATGACGGTAGCGGTGATCCTGGCCGGCCTGCTGCCCATCTTGCTGGGCAGCGGTACCGGGTCTGAGGTCATGAGCCGCATCGCCGCACCCATGGTGGGCGGCATGATCACGGCGCCGCTGCTGTCGCTCTTCATCATTCCGGCGGCTTATCGGCTGATGCGGCAGCGCCGCGAACGCACCGAACAGGAGGCCTCCCATGGTTAAAGGCGACTTCGGCTACGCGAGCAGATCAACGTGCAAGGCAGTCGGGTGGTCATCCCGAGAAAGCTGAACTTACTCAAGGGCAATGCCGATTTAGGCCGTGGCCTGTATCGGTATCGTCATTTGGTGAAAAGCGACTTTGCGCGTTTGAAGCAATACCGAGCCGTCGCCAGTCGTTTCGACAAGCTGAAGAGAAACTATGAAAGTGTGGTCGCTATGGGGTGTGTTGCCCTCTGGCTGCCCATGTGAAACGTCAACAGACCCTAGCTATAACAGCTTGTATGACACTTCCCTTGCCTGACTGAGGTATAGAGTGAGGCCCGTGGTCTGCGCAAACAGATCACTGGGGAGTCAGCCCGATTGAATGAAGGTTCCGGCAAGCCGAGACCGTTAACAAGCGAGAGGCGACTCCCCAACCCGATATGCACTCGAACAGTCGAATGGGCCTCGAGCCCGAATCTAGCAAGTGGGAGTTCACATGACAATTTCCGCGCAGAGTGAAACGGTCGCCAACATCGGGATTGATGTGGGCAAGGAACAACTGGATGTGGTGTGGCATGAAACGGGTGAGCACCTGGTGGTCGAGAATGCGGCCAAGTCCATTCGCTTGTTGGTGAAGCGTCTCGTCAAAGAGTCGGTGAACCGGATCGTGCTGGAAGCCACAGGACGCTATGAGCGAGCCTTCGTGCTCGCCGCGTTGGAGGCCGGGCTTCCTGTCATCGTCGTGAATCCCTTGATGGTGCGTCGGTATGCCGGTGCGATTGGTCGCCTGGCGAAGACCGACAAGCTGGATGCAGGGCTGATTGCCGAATTTGCGGCGGTCATCCAGCCCGAATTAAGGGTACTGGCCAGTGCCAAAACCCTGCAAATCAAGGATCTTTTGCTGCGTCGGCGGCAGTTGATGGAGATGCGCACGATGGAGCTGAACCGGCAGCAGCAGTTTGCCGGAGCCCAGGCATCGTCGTGCAAGCGTGTGATTGTCTTGCTGGAGAAAGAGGTCGGACTGGTCGAGCAACTGCTGGATCAGGCGATTGAGGAGGTCAGCGAGTGGAAGGCCCGCAAGGAGATATTGCTGAGTGTGCCAGGCGTAGGGCCAACACTGGCGTATACGCTGCTGGGTGACATGCCTGAACTGGGTGAGCTGAATCAGAAACAGATAGCGGCGCTAACGGGCGTGGCCCCTTTCAATCGTGACAGCGGCAGTATGCGAGGCAAGCGCCGCATTCACGGCGGTCGCGCCGGTGTGCGCACGATCCTGTTCATGGCGACGCTGTCGGCCACTCAGCACAATCCGGTGATTCGGGCGTGTTATCAACGCTTGGTGGCGGCAGGCAAGCACAAGAAGGTGGCGCTGGTTGCCTGCATGCGCAAGCTGATATGCATCTTGAATTCGATGTTGAAAGAGGGTCGAAGCTGGGATGAGAAATACGCTCAAAAACCAGCTTGACGATCACAGTCGCTTGTTAGATAGATTCCTGCGAAAATTCCACGAATCCCGGCCTATTTGACCGGTCTTCATGCGGCGGCCTGCAGCGCTAAAATGGCGTAGTACTGCAGGGTCAGATTCATCATGGAATCGTGAAGGTTCAATATTTGCCGGTGTGATTGGCACCGATATAGTTGCCAACATCATCCAGCAGAATATAGATCGTTTGCTTTTCTTTATCTTTCTCGGCCGGATTGTTGAAACTGACGACCCAAAGTGCGCCAGCTGGCGTTACCTTGGATGCAACGTCCTTCAGTTTTTTCTGCTGCCAAGAGCTGGCCAGTTTTTTGTCCATCACCAGGGCTTCCAGAATCATTTCCCCGCGAGCGGTGGCAACTTCCTTGGTGATGGGCTCTTCGTCGATGTGATTGCCATGACTGAGGACCATGCCGGATACCAGCAAAAGCATGGCGCCTATGAGGAATTGCTTGATCATCTTCATGTAAAACTCTCCAGGTTGTAAAAATAAAAAGGGCTTTCAGAACACGATGGGATCGCCATAAATATGCGGTCAGGGCCGATACAGCTTTTCGTAATAGCCACTGGTTCTGACCGTGACAGTGACCGGGCCAGAGTTCTTGTTGCGCCAGTACCAGCCATGAGTGCCGTTAAACGGTGCCTCAAAGGCGCCGTTGTCTGTCGTTTGATTGCGGCCTTTCCAAAAGCTGGTGAATTCGTCTGAGGTGGTGTTCAGCTTTTCACCGTGCATGTCGAAATTCACCGCTCCACCTGCGGCTGACCACGTAAAGAAGAAACGATCCCCGGTCTTCATCAGGGCCTTGATCTCTGCGCCTTCGCCGGGTGCCAGCGTGACGGAAAGCTCATCGTTGCGGTAAGCAACCGTAGACTTCCAGACAGCATCCAGTACGGATACCGGTGCTGTAATGGATGGTTCGACTGCGGCGGCTTCTGTTTGCGGTAGCAGGCTGGTCTCACCGCCACTCAAAGCGGTTAGGCCTAGTCGTTGGCCGATGCCGGTCGGATCAATGCCGTACTCGGCCGGCAACACGGCTGTCAGCAGAATACCAATAGCCACCGCAAGAGCGAGGAGCGTGGCCTTCAGCAATTGGGCAACAGATGGCAATGCTCTGCGGTTGATATGCGTTATATCGGTCATGTTGTTCAAACTCCGAAGTGGGTGGCGTAACCCACCAGTTGATATCCGGTCAGCACAAATCCGGCCGACATAAGCGCGACGTTGGCCGCGAAGCTTTGGTGCTCAAACGTATCAGTGCGCCGCCAGAAACTTATGGCAATAAGGATGGCGCTCAAGGCCAGCAACTGCCCGATCTCAACCCCCACATTGAAAGCCAGAATATTGGGCACCAGGCCTTCACTGGAAAACGTGAATTCCTGCAACTTGGTCGCCAGACCAAACCCGTGGAAAAAGCCGAAGATAAGCACCATGGCTTTGGTATTGGGCTGGAAGCCGAGAGCGCGCTTGAAAGCCCCGAGATTATCGAGCGCCTTGTAAACGACGGATAAGCCGATAATGGCATCGACAATATAGGGGTCGACGTGTGTCCCGCTCAGCACGCCATAGAGCAGTGTCACGCTGTGACCTATCGCAAACAGCGTCACATAAATGCCGATATCCTTCATGCGATAGAGAAAGAAAATCACCCCCACCAGAAAGAGCAGATGGTCATAGCCCGTGACCATGTGTTTGGCGCCGAGATAGATGAAGGGCAGCAACTGCATGCCACTGCTTTGCTCAATGAAGGTCTTGTCATCATCGGCCACGCCGTGGGCAAATGCCTCCGGAGTCATGAAGGTGATCAAAAACAACATTACTAAAAAACCAATAGCCCTCATCCAAAGTGGCCGTGGCCGCTGAAGAACTACATATTTATCCATCGCTTTATTCCTCATGCGCGAGATCCCACATAAATTCACGAATCATCCTGTGTTATCTCTGAAAATGGCTGGGTGTTGGGGGCTCCATGGTATGAAACGGTTAAGTGCCCAGACTCAAACTTAATGGGTGTGTCCTGGCGCGAAATAGATAATCGCCATGCCCATCACCGCCACGAGCGCGCCGGCAATATCCCAAGGGGTGGGTTGTATCCCATCCACCCACCAAAGCCAGACGATGGCCGTGGCAATGTACACCCCGCCATAGGCCGCGTAGACCCGGCCGCTGGCGATGGGATGCAGGGTCAACAGCCAGACAAAGAGCCCCAGGGCCAGTGCTGCCGGCAATAGCAACCAAATGGATTTTCCCTGCTTTAACCAGAGATAAGGCAGGTAGCAGCCCAGGATCTCGGCCACAGCCGTCAGGGCATATAACGCGAAAACTTTTACTCACTCGCTCCCATCAACATCAACGAAAAGCCGGACTTCCCTGTCCGGCATCGTCATTGAGGCGCCATCTGCCGGCGATACACAAAGTGGTACAGGGTGGGCAGTACCAATAGCGTCAGCAGTGTAGAGGACAAGATGCCCCCGATGACCACCGTGGCCAGGGGGCGCTGCACTTCCGCTCCAGCCCCCACGGCCAGGGCCATGGGCACAAAGCCCAGGGAGGCCACCAGGGCCGTCATCAGCACCGGCCGCAAGCGCGTCAGTGCCCCGTCGCGGATGGCTTCTGTGAGTGGCAAGCCGGTTTGGAGCAGCTGGCGAATGAAAGACACCATCACCAGACCATTCAGCACGGCCACGCCCGACAACGCGATGAAGCCCACCCCTGCCGAAATCGAGAAGGGAATGTCGCGTAGCCACAGGGCCAGAATGCCTCCCGTGAGCGCCAGCGGCACGCCAGAAAATACCAGTAGGCCATCCTTGAAGTTACCCAGGCTGGCATAGAGCAGGCCGAGGATGATGAGCAGCGCCACCGGCACCACGATCAGCAGTCGTTGTTTGGCGGACTGCAGTTGCTCAAAGGTGCCGCCCCAACCCAGCCAATAGCCTTCGGGTAGTTTGACACTGCCATCGACTTTGCCCTGGGCCTCATTCACGAAAGAGCCGATATCGCGGCCACGCACATTAGCCGTCACCACCACACGGCGCTTGCCGTTTTCACGGCTGACCTGGTTGGGGCCGGGGGCGAGCTCCAGCGTGGCCAGCTCCTCCAGCGGGACGTAGTGCTGCCCACCGGCGGTCGCCGGCAAGGGGATGGTAAGGTTCTTCAAGGCATCAAGATCACTGCGCACGCCTTCGGGCAGGCGAACTACGATGCTGAAACGGCGGTCGCCCTCGAATACCTGACCGGCCACGGTGCCGGCCATGGCGGTAGCAATCACGTCCTGCACATCGCGAGTGGCCAAGCCATAGCGGGCGATAACTTCCCGCTTGAGCTGAATGGTGAGCATGGGCAAGCCCGTGACCTGCTCGATCTTGACGTCGGCCGCACCTGGTACGGTTTTCAAGGCCTTCTCGACCTGCTGGGCCGTCTCGAACAAGGTCTCCATGTCGTCACCGAACACCTTCACGGCCACATCCGAACGTACCCCGGAGATGAGCTCGTTGAAGCGCATCTGGATAGGCTGGGTGAGCTCGTAATTGTTGCCGGGAATCTGCCAGATGGCCTTCTCGATTTCCGCGACCAGCTGCGCCTTGGGTTTGCGCGGGTCCGGCCATTCACTGCGCGACTTCAGCATCACGAAGTTATCCGCGACATTGGGCGGCATGGGATCGGTGGCGATCTCCGCCGTGCCCAGCTTGGCAAACACGCGCTCCACCTCCGGAAACTGCTTGATACGCGCTTCCAGCTGCGACTGCATCGCGATGGCCTGGGTGAGACTGGTGCCCGGAATACGCAAGGCATGCAGGGCGATGTCGCCCTCATCCAGATTGGGGATGAACTCACTGCCCAGGCGAGTTGCTAGCAAGAGGCACCCCAGCAGGAGCACGACCGCGCCGCCCAGCACCTGTTTGGGACGAGCGAGTGTCCAGTCCAGTGAGGTGGCATAAGTGGTTTTCAGCCGCACCATTAGCCTGCTTTCGCTCTCGTGCACAGGCCCCGTCACAAACAGCGCTAATGCCGCCGGCACGAAGGTAACGGACAGGACCATGGCGCCAATCAAGGCCATGACCACCGTGGCGGCCATGGGCGTGAACATTTTTCCTTCCACGCCCGTCAGTGCGAAGATCGGCAGATAGACCGCGATGATGATGAGCTGCCCATACAGCAGCGTCTGGCGCACTTCGCGCGTGGCCTCGAATACCACCTCAAAACGCTCCATGCGCGTCAGCGGCTGCCGCGCCGCGTGCTGGGCCAGGCCCAGCCGGCGCAGCGCGTTCTCCACGATGACCACGGCGCCGTCCACGATGATGCCGAAATCGAGCGCGCCGAGACTCATCAGGTTGGCGCTGACCTTGTTCGTCACCATGCCGGTGATGGTCATGAGCATGGCCAGCGGAATCACTGCGGCCGTGATCAGGGCCGCCCGGATGTTGCCCAGGAACACGAACAGCACGGCGATCACCAGCAGCGCGCCTTCCAGCAAGTTTTTCTGCACGGTGGCGATGGTGGCATCCACCAGCTTGGTGCGGTCATAGACCAGTACAGCCTGGATGCCCTCCGGCAAACTTTTCTGCACTGCGGCTAGCTTCACTTTTACGCGCTCGGCCACGGTACGGCTGTTTTCACCGATCAGCATGAAGGCCGTGCCCAGCACAACCTCGCGGCCATTCTCAGTGGCGGCGCCCGTGCGCAGTTCCTGGCCGAAGCCGATGTCGGCCACATCCCGCAGGTACACCGGTACACCGTCGTCGGTCTTGACGACCATGGCGCGCAAATCGTCCAGGGATTGCACCTGTCCCGGCGCCCGGATCAGGTATTGCTCCCCGCGTCGTTCGATATAGCCTGCGCCGACGTTGGCGTTATTGCGCTCCAGGGCGGTCATCACATCGCTAAGCGAAAGCCTGTAGGAGGCGAGCTTTTCCGGGTACGGTGCCACCAGATACTGTTTCTGGTAGCCGCCGATGGTGTTCACCTCGGTAACCCCTGGCAGCGTGCGCAACTGCGGCTTCACCACCCAGTCCTGCAAAGTGCGCAGGTCGGTGGCGTCGTAAGGCGAGCCATCCGGCTTTTTTGCCCCCGGCTCGGCCTCCACGGTCCACTGGCTGATTTCACCCAGCCCGGTGGAGATGGGGCCCATCACGGGCTCCAGGCCCTCGGGGAGCTGGCCGCGCGCCGCCTGCAGGCGCTCGTTTACCAACTGGCGGGCGAAGTAGATATCGGTGCCGTCCTCGAACACCACCGTGATCTGCGACAGCCCGTAACGCGACAGGGAGCGACTGTCCTTCAGCTTCGGCAATCCGCCCAGCACGGCCTCTAATGGCAAGGTGACGCGCTGTTCGGCTTCAAGTGGTGAAAAGCCCGGCGCTTCGGTATTGATCTGCACCTGGACATTGGTGATGTCCGGCACCGCATCAATCGGCAGGCGGAAGTAGTTGTAAATTCCCAGCGTAGCCACCGCCAAGGTGGCGGCCAGCACCAACCAGCGCTGATGCAAGGCAAAGCGCAAAAGACGATCAAACATGACGGAATTCCTTAAAGGGCGGTATCGCCACGTTCATCGGTACGGATGCGCCGGGCATCCAGAAGATCGCCGATCAGGATCAGGCCATCTCCCGGCAGTCCGGTATGGGCCTCCTGCCGGATCAGATCGGCAATCTGATCGACTTCATCATCCGGACAGGCAATCAGCATGACCTGGCAACGCCTGGCGTCGATGTCCGCTTCCGAGGGCACATGCGTGCCGCCCAAACCCTGGCCTCTCGATTCGCCGACGCCATCCAGCAGCGTGTAGCCCGGAAAATGCGGCAAATGCCGCAGTGCGTGAATCACCTGGGGCACCCGGTGCGGGGCCACCATTGCGTGTATCAGTTTCATGGTCTTGTCCCCTTAGTGGTCGTGTTCGGCTTCGCTCTTGCCGATATCGGCCTTGAGCAGAAAGCTGTTTTTGCCGACATACTCCTGACCGGCCACGAGGCCTTCCAGGATTTCCACACGCTGACTGCCGCGACGTCCCACAGTCACCGGTCTGACCTCGAACTGATTCCCGTATTTGGCATACACCACGGTCCAGTCGCGGAAGGATTGCAGCGCCTCATTGCTCACCGAGACAGCGGCCGTCACCTCGGCGCGGGTGATGCGGGCCTTCACGAACTGTCCCGGCTTCCAATCGATGGCCTTGTCCAGGGCCACGTACACCGCAGCGGCCCGGTTGCTCTCGCTGAGTTGCGGGCTGACCACTTGCACGCGACCGCCGCCCGTGACCGTGCCATTGACCTGCATTACACGCACGGACTGTCCTGCCTTAAGGCCGTCCAGTTGGGCCGGTGCAGCCGAAAGCACGGCCACCAGACGATCCAGATCCGCGATGGTGAATAAGGCCGATTCCGGGGTGACGCGCTGGCCGGGCGCCAGATCGCGCGCTGTGACCCGGCCACTGCGAGGAGCGCGCAATACCAGACGGGCCAGATTGCCGGGCTGCTCCAGGCTGAGGGACTTCAGGTCGCCTTCACTCAGGCCAAACGAGAGCAGAGCGGCCCGACTGCTGGCGAGATTGATGTCGGCTTCGACCTTGGCGCTTTTGGCCGCCAGATAGTCCTGCTCGGCCGTGATCTTTTCTTTCCAGAGCATGGCTTCGCGCTGAAAGGTGGATTCCGCCAACCGGCCTCGCTCACGTGCCTCCAGGTAATTGCGCTTGAGATCAGCCAGTTCTCGGCTCTCCAGGATGGCCAACGCCTCCCCAGCCTTAACTGACTGTCCCAAACCCACCGGCGCCGACACTACAATGCCGGCCACCGGGGCCAACACCACCGCCTCACTGTTGGGTGCGACGCGGATTTCACCTTGCAGCTCGACCTCATCCCCCAGCAGGGCCGGCTCCGCTTTCAGGATTTCCAGGCCAGCACCCTTGACCTGCTCCGGATTGAGTTCAACCCGCCACTCGATTTGGTCGTACTGGAAGGCGTAGGATTTTTGCTGGTAGGTGGCGGCGAGCTTCACGGCGAAGGAATGCGGCTCATACACCACCTGATCGCCCAACAGATAATCGGCCTTGGGCGCAAATCGGATGGTCTGTACGGCCCCCAGTCGCTCCAGAGTAATGGTCAGATTGACGCTCCTGGGATCCAGCGGCTTGTCGTTCAGCGTGGGGTAGACCCGGAACTCGGGTTCGACCCCGTCCTCGAAAATGGTGACCTCCAGGCCCAGACCCTCCTGTTCAAACAATTTGCCGCGATGCGGGCCGCGGGGAATCTCCTCCGCCTCGGCTTCGTGGCCATGGGCAGTGGCCTCGTGGCCATGCTCTCCCTCATGGTCATCCTGGCTTTGGCTGCAGGCTGCTAGCAAAACGACCATAAGGGCCGTAGTCATTAAAACGGGGATTTTCACTGCGAGTTCTCCTGTGCCAGGCCCATGAGGGCATCCAGCCGATTGCGCTGACGGTGGTAGTCCGTCAGGGTGTCGAGATAGTCAAAACGGGTGTCGATAAGCGCGCGCTGGGCATCCAGCACATCGAGCAGGCCGAACTTGCCGAAGCGGTAGCCCTTGTTAACGGCCTCGAAGGCTTCTTCACTGGCTGGGAGTACTGTTTTCTCAAAAGCCGTCAGTTGTTGCTCCAGGCCCTGCACCTGCGGGTAGAGGGACTCAAGTTCGGCCTGTAGCCCCTGGGCTGTGGCTTCCTGCCGGGCCTCGGCCTCACGCAAGCGCGCTTCTGCCGCGTGGGTGGCTCCCTGGTTGCGGTCAAACAGCGGCAAGGGCAGACCAATCCCCATTTGCCAAGCAGACTCTCCGGCATCCTCGAACTGGGTCTGGCCCACGCTCAGGGTTACGCTGGGCAAGCGACCGGCTCGGGCGGCGCGCAGGCCGGCTTCCCGAGCCTGGGTTTGGGCCTCGGCTTCCTTGAGGGCGGGATTGCGGGTCAGTGCCTGGGACAGGGCTTCGGCCGGAGGCAAGGGCTGCACCGGCGGCAATTCCTCCGGCAAAGCCCCAAAATCCGGGGTGCGGAGCCCCTGCAAGGTGGCCAGCTTCTGCCGTGCCGCGACCAGTGTGAGCCGGGCCCGTTGTTCACGTCGCTGCAGGGCGGCAGCGGCTACCTCAACGCGGGTCAACTCGACTGGTGACACCTTGCCAGCCCTTACCTGGGTGGCGACAGCGTCGCGGGTGCTGCTAACCACCTGACTCAGTTCCTCGGCAAAGGCCACGCGCTGCTGTGCCGCCAGCACGTCCACCCAGCCGCTACGCACTTCGGCGAGCAGCAGACTCTGCTCTTGTCCTGCGCGTAGGCGTGCCGCCTCGGCGTCGCCTTGCGCGCTGTCACGGCGGGCGCTGCGTCCGCCTGTCAGCTCCAGGCGCTGGCTCAGTTGCCAGGTGGAGGTGGGGCCGTCGAGGCCGGTAAGCTTGTCGTTGCCCAGATTCTCGCGGTTGAAATTAAGCTCGGGGTTGGGCAGCAGGCCGGCTTGCTGGGCCTCGCCCTCGGCCGCCTCGGCCGCTGCACTGGCTGCAGACAGGTTGGGATTACGGGCCAAGGCCCGTTGTTCAGCCTCGGCCAGGGTCAAGCCCAGGCTCGCCGCCGGTAGTGAAATGCCACAGAGCAGCACGGCCAGATACAGGCCGCGCCGTTTAAACGGTATGACAGGCATGATGCCTCCCTCATTGGAAAACTCGGAGTCCGGCCACGGCCGGTGAGATCACCACGAGGAAGCTTTAATGCCGGAGCACGGTGCTCCGGATCAGGCGGGGTAAAGAGTTGCGATGCAGCAGGGGTGGCCATCGAAGCGTCAAACGCCGCAGCAGCGGCAGCTTCCAGGTCAGGAGTAGCGGCAAGAGAGCCAGGAGCAATCCCAGCAGGGATTTTGTCTTGGCATCCGGCGTGACAGGGTCGGCCGGCTTCAGATCCATGTGGTGGTGATCACTACAGCTGACCTGACAGCCGTCGTCAGCTGTTACGGGCGCAGCCGCAGCTTCATGGCTCAACATTACGTCATAGTGGCCGCCATGCCAGTTGCTGCTCACTTGGTGCCCGCTGAGACCCGCTAGAACCTGGACCAGCACCAGACCATTCTGGGCCAACAGATAGGCCAGAAGGATCAAGGGGGTCAAAAGTTGAAAGTGACGGCGGGTCATGAGCAGCGTAGTGATTTTCCGTTAAAGGCGGCGTTACGCCGGCGCCATCATACCACCAGGGCGTACCAGCCCTGATAGCCCACATACAGCCCGACCAAGAGGATCAAGCCGCCGGAGAAAAACGGCGCCTTGCGGGCAAACTCGCCAAAGCCGCTCCACCGTGAGCTGGCATGCTTCACGCTCAGCGCCGCCAGGATACCCGAGGCCACCATGGTCAGGGCCAGTCCAATACTGAAGCACAGCACCAGAACGGCTCCCAGTGTGAACTCCTTGAGCTGTAGGCAGAGCAGCAGCACGGTGATGGAGGCCGGACAGGGAATGAGACCACCGGTCAGCCCGAACAATAGGATTTGCCCGTTGGTGATTTCCCGGTTGGCAAACCGACGACGAATGTCGTTGGCGTGCGCGAGCTCGTGCGCATCCTGGTAGCCCGAACTCGCCTCCAACGCCGCGAACTCCTTCAGGGCGTGCGCGTGGCCGGGCTCGGTAAACTCCACATCAAAAGCATGGCTGTGATCGCCGTGGTGCATCGACAGGCGCACCAGAAACTCATGCGGTTCCGGAATCGTCTGCGATGACTCCAGATAATCCGATTTCTGCACGAGCGTGAACGGCATCCGGCTTCCGTCCGCGCGCTCGATCTCCAGCGAGTACGTTACCGGATGAGAGCGCAGCAGCCCGGTCTTTTGTGAGGCAGGTGCGTAGAGCCGGAAGCGTGGCGGCACATTATCTTCAAAAATCTCCAGCCGCAGCACGCCATGACCAGTATCGATCACCTTGGACGCCTCATGGGGGTGATCGTGATCATGTGAATGGTCGTGGTCATGGCCCGCCCCGTGCTGGTGGCGCCACGTCCGCCACAGCATCCAGGCTGCCACCCCCACGATCAGCACGGCCGAGGCCAGCTGAAAATACGGTTCCGAGGTCTCGGCATCCCAGCGTCCGCCAAAATGCAGGCCCACCAGCGCCACGATCCAGACCACGGCGGTATGCGAGAGAGTTGCCGCCAGCCCCAGCATGACGGCCTGGCCGACGGTGCCGCGAATTGCCACGATGAAGGCTGCCATCATGGTCTTGCTGTGTCCCGGCTCCAGGCCGTGCAGGGCACCCAGCAGGATGGCACTAGGAATGAACAGCCAGGCATGGGCCGAGCCCTGCTGAAGCAAGGAAGCGAATTCAGTCATGACGAATACTTGTGTAGAATGGGGTACTCCCCGGGAGTATATGTATACTACCCCCCACTATATGCCGAGGTCTAGTCCATGGCTCACATCCTCCGCGACAAGGACAAGCTGCTTGCCCGCATTCGCCGTATCCAGGGTCAGGCGGCCGGCCTCGAACGCCTGCTGGATGCGGGTAGCGACTGCCAGGAAGTGCTGCAGCAGATCGCCGCCATCAAGGGGGCCGTCAACGGCCTGATGTACACCGTGCTGGAGGGGCACCTCGTCGAGCATGTAGTGCATGAGCCTGATGCCCGGCAGCGCGAGCAGGATTTTGAGGTGGTGCTGCAGGTGATCCGGTCATATTTGAAGTAAAGGCAGGGAGGCCTCGGAGTTCCCATGACGGTTGATCGCTATATCGACGCGGCGACTCGTGCCAACACCCGCCGCAGCTACCGCAGTGCCATTGAGCATTACGAGGCCGAATGGGGCGGTTTTCTGCCCGCGACGGCGGACAGTGTGGCGCGGTATCTCGCGGCCTATGCAGGTAACCTTTCGATCAGCACCCTGAAGCTGCGACTGGCGGCGCTCGCACAATGGCATCTCGACCAGGGTTTTCCCGACCCGACCAAGGCGCCGATGGTCAAAAAGGTGCTCAAAGGCATCCGGGAATTGCATCCCGAACGTGAGAAGCAAGCGGCACCTCTGCAACTGAGCCAACTGGAACAGCTAGCGGCCTGGCTACTGCGGGAGGAGAGCATGGCCAACGATGCGGGTGACAAGGCTCGCGGAATGCGCTGCCGCCGGGATCGTGCCTTGGTTCTATTGGGTTTCTGGCGTGCCTTTCGCAGCGACGAACTTTGCCGCCTGCGCCTTGAGGACAGCGTGATTCATCACGGCCAGGGCCTGTCACTCTATCTGCCACGAAGCAAGGGGGATCGGCGTAACGAGGGGACGCACTACAAGGTGCCGGCCTTGAGTCGCCTCTGTCCGGTAACCGCCTACCAGGCTTGGGCGGAATCAATGCCTCGGCAACACGGCCCGGTTTTCTGTGCCATTGATCGCTGGGGTCGTGTCAGCGACACGGCCATGCATCCCAACAGCATCATCCCCTTACTGCGAAGCCTTTTTCAGCAGGCCGGCATCGCCGATGCCGCGCTCTACAGCAGCCACTCCTTGCGCCGCGGCTTTGCCACTTGGGCCAATGGCCAAGGCTGGGATGTGAAAGCGCTGATGGAATATGTCGGCTGGAAGGATATGAAGTCTGCCTTACGCTACATCGATTCGGCAGATCCCTTCCGACAGCAGCAGATCAACACCAGCCTGGCGCTCAGCGACCAGGTGTTAGTTGCGCTGACCGAGAATGCCGCCCCGATGGAATGATGTTGATCTTCTCGGACCACCGCTCATGAGCCACATTGACGAAACTGCCTATCCGCAGCTGAAGGCCGAGCCGACTGCTCAGGAATTGGAGTCAATTTACACCCCCTCGGCGGCCGAGAAGACCTTTGTCTTTGCGCAATATCAGCGGCAGCAGACTCGCACCTTCCTGCTGATCCAGCTCAAGCTCATGCAACGCTTGGGCTACGTGCCGGCTTTGGCCACGGTGCCTGCGGACATCCTGCAGCATATCTGCAAGAAGGCCCGCCTGCCCAAGCCCGGCAAAGAGGCCTTGACACACTATGAACGCACTGGCCACAAAACCCGCCACATGCAGTGCCTGCGTAATTACCTGAAGTTGTCCGTTGTCGATGCTGACGCACGAATCTGGCTCACGCAGCGCGCCGAACTGGCGGCACAGACAAAACAGGAACTGCCAGACATTATTAATGTGTTGCTCGAAGAATTGATCCGGCATCGTTACGAATTACCGGGCTTCACCGTTTTGTCGCGGCTTGCCCGGCAGGCCCGCACGGCCGTCAATGAGCGGTTGTATCTGGCGGTGGAAAAGGGATTGTCTCCGGTCACGATGTCACGGCTGGATCAGTTGCTGACGGGCCAGCCCGGCCGCAGTGGCTGGGATCAGGTGAAACGTGAACCGAAGCGGCCAACGGCCCGCGAGGTAGCGAGCTTTCTGCAGCACATCCAGTGGCTGATGGGTCTGGCCGAAGGGTTGCCGGCATTAAAGGATGTGGCTGTCACCAAACGCCAGCAACTGGTCTTGGAGGCGCGAGCCCTCGATATTGCCGAGATGCGCGCTCTCAAGGCGCCCAAACGATACACGCTTGCTGTGTTGTTGGTGCAATCGCAGATGCAAAAAGCCATGGATGATGTGGCCGAGATGTTCATCAAAACCCTGCGCAACCTACATCATGTTGCTGAGACTCGGCTGCAGCAATATCACCTTGAGCATGCCGAGCAGGTAGACAAGCTGGTGGGTCAGTTCCGGGAAGTGCTGAACGCACTACAAGACGTAAATGCGCCGGCCGAGCGCTTGGCGCGGGTGGAACAGGTCGTGGGCGATCCCGAGCCCTGGATTGCTCAGTGCGATGAGCATATTGCTTTCGCCGGCAACAATTATTATCCCTTTTTGTTGCAGCCGTACCGCGTTAAACGGGCCTTGCTCTTCCAGTGCCTAGAGGTACTGAGTCTGAAATCATCTTCGCAGGATGACTCGCTGCTGCAGGCCTTGTGTTGGCTGCGCCCCTATCGGAACAGTCATCGCGAATATATTCCGCTCGCCGGCCCGGACGAACTACCGTTGCACTGGCTGCCGGAAAAGTGGCGACGCTTGGTGCTGGGCAAAGGCAAGCCGAACACACCGCCGGGGATGATCCATCGAAAATACCTGGAGTTATGCCTGCTCTCGCAAATCATGCAGGAGCTAAAATCGGGTGACCTCTATGTCGAGCACAGCGACCAGTATGACGATTATCGGGAGCATCTGGTCAGCTGGGAAGATTATCAGCAAGAGCTGACAGCCTACGGCGAGATGGTGGGGCTGCCGGTAGAGGCCGAGGCATTTGTTAGCACCTTGCGGCAGGAGTTAGTGAGCCTGGCACTGCAGGTCGATGAGCGTTTTCCCGATAACGAGCATGTGGATATTGGCGAGTCGGGTTTGGTGATCCGCCGTACCGAGCGGGCACAACCACCGGCGCAGTTGGAGGCTATCGACCAAGCCATCATTCGGACCATGAAGGAGGTCAGCATCCTCGATGTGCTGACCGAGACCGAGCAGTGGTTGGACCTCTATCGCCTGTTCGGGCCGTTGTCCGGCTTGGAGGCCAAGATAGACGATCCGCGCAAACGGTTTCTCACGACATTGTTCTGCTACGGCTGCAATCTGGGGCCCAGTCAAACTGCACGCTCCGTGAAAAGCCTGAGTCGCAAGCAGGTGGCTTGGCTCAACCTGCGCCATGTCACCGAGGAGCGTCTGGACAAGGCCGTGGTTAAAGTCATCAATGCCTACAATCGTTTTGCTTTGCCGCGATACTGGGGCACCGGCAAACACGTCTCAGCCGACGGCACGAAATGGAATGTCTACGAGCAAAACTTGCTTTCCGAGTACCACATTCGCTATGGAGGATATGGCGGCATTGGCTATTACCATGTCTCTGACAAATACATCGCCTTGTTCAGCCGCTTCATTCCCTGCGGCGCCCATGAAGCGATCTATATTCTGGACCCCTTGGTGGATAACGAGTCCGACATCCAGCCGGATACCGTGCATGGCGACACTCAGGCGCAAAGCGCCCCGGTCTTCGGGCTGGCCCATCTTCTTGGCATTAAACTGATGCCCAGGATTCGCGGGATCAAGGAGCTGACCTTCTTTAAGCCGGAGAAGGAGACGGAATACCAACATATCAGCCGGCTATTCACCGGCACCGTGGACTGGGACCTGATTGCCCGGCACTTGCCCGACATGCTGCGGGTCGTCATCTCCATCAAGGCGGGGAAAATCACCCCCTCCATGATCCTGCGTCGGCTCGGCACCTACAGCCGCAAGAACAAGTTGTACTTCGCCTTCCGCGAACTGGGGAGGGTGGTACGGACGCTATTCCTGCTGAATTACATCAACGACGTCGAGCTGCGCCGCACCATCCATGCAGCCACCAACAAGAGTGAGGAATTCAATAACTTCGCCAAATGGCTGTTTTTTGGCGGGGACGGCATCATTGCGGAGAACGTGCGTCACGAGCAGCGCAAGGTCATCAAGTACAATCATTTGGTGGCCAACATGGTCATTCTGCACAACGTACAGTCCATGTCCCGGGTTCTGAAGCAGTTGCAGCAGGAAGGCCATCCGATTGACGAGGACATTCTCAAGGGCTTGTCACCGTACCGGAACATCCATATCAACCGGTTCGGCGATTACATGCTGGATCTGCAGCGCAAGGTCGACCCCATCGATTTTAAAATAACGTTTCATTAGGAATAACAATTGGTTAGATAATAATTTGGCGCATTTTTCCAGAATCCCGGCCAACCCTCATTTCCCGGAAACCTGGCAAGAGGTCGTGCAATTCGATGACAGCGGCGAGAAGCATGTCGCTGATGTCCGCACCGCCAACGGCATGGTGATCGAGTTCCAGCATTCCGCGATCACCACCGCCGAGGCGCGCTCCCGCGAGCGCTTCTACAAGAAGATGATGTGGATCGTGGACCTGCACCGGAATCCCAACGAGTTCTACATGTTCAAGATGGGGCTGGAATTTGCCCTCTCCGGCATGCGGGACGGGGTGGTGGGCATGCCTTGGTACGGCCGCAGCAAGCTCCTGCACAACTGGTCATGGGCGTCCGTGCCCGTCCTCTTTGACCTGCGCATGGGTGACGACCTCTGGCTGTTCAAGGGCTTCGAGAAGGGGGAAACCATCGAGCACGTTGACCGCTACCTCGTGAAGCACATCTCCAAGCGCGCCCTCATCGAAAAAAACGGCGGCACCTATGCTGAAAGACAAGCTGATTGACACCATCGAGCCGCAAATCTACGGCCTTGCCGTGCGCTACCTGGCAGGGGAAACCCTGCGTGCGCTGCAGCCGGAGTCCGGGCTGTCCTTTGCCCTCATGCACAAGAAAATGCTGCTGCTGTGTCGCCTCATCGGGCACCGCGAAGGCCTCACGTTCGACTCCTTCCACGCCATGAAGCCGTGGAAGCTGAAGCTGATGCGCCTGATCGAGCGGGAGCACCAGGTCAGGTTTGCGCCGACGGACGCCGACGCTGCACCGCAACTTTCACCGGCCGGATGACGGCCCAAGGACCCGACCATGTGCGGACGCTACAATGTCAGTGACCGGCCAGAGACGCAACAGCTGCTGACAGCTCTTCGGGTGGAGGGAAGGGCGGTCCCGCGACGCAACATCGCGCCCGGCGCCCATGGACAGTTCGTCATCGAGCGGGACGGGCAGCGCGAGCTCCTGGACGGCCTCTGGTCGCTGCGTGTTCCTTCGCGGACGACACCGGCGCGCATCGTCAGCTGCCACCACCATTCGGCGCGGGTGCTGAACAGCAATCCCCAGGCGGCCGGCGAGAACATTGCCGTGTTCCGCTATGTAAGAGATCGTTGCGCTCGATTGAGCGGCGCTCACCAGCAGGACTGCAGAAGAGCAAGGACACCTACATGAAAAAATCCCATTTGGCGGCGACCGCGGCCGTCCTCGCCACCGTCCTTCTCGGGGCGGGCGGCTATCTTCTCCTGAACGACGAGAGCGCAGCGCTACGCGCGGCCAAGAAGCAATACGGTTGGGGCGGCGCCGAGTTCGATTTTGTGGCTATCGTCCGGGACCGCGAGACCTCCCTCTGCGACAAAACCGCCGACATCGGCGCTACCAGCAAGCTGACGGGCGTGTCCCGCAACGTCGAGTTTTGCCACTACAAGCGTGAGCTAGGCTGGACCTCGAGCCCGGCACAGGCCGCAATCGACATGAAGCGCTTCAGTTGATGCTGCTGTGCAGCTGCAGCGTCAGGCAGATGACTATGGCATCGACGCCAAATAACGCGAGCAATAGCCACGACAAGCTATAAAAATGACGGCGCATCTGACATTTGAGTGGGTTGCCGGGTAGAGCTCAAGCCCGCCGCGGTGAAACAGGATGTCTGACTTGAAGTTGTCAATGTTACGACAGCCGCGCGATTTGCAGATCAGTTTCTAAATCCTCGCATTGACACTTTCCGATTTCGCATTCGTGATCGGGTGCTTGTAGTAGTTCAGCAAACCCCTGAGATGACGCTTCACGGTTTTGGCGGCCGCGATGACGGCGGCCAAAATATTATGCGTGGCCCAATAGTATCAGCGATCAAAGAACTTGCGCGCCCACGCCTCACTGCGATAGCTCCACATATCCTTCAGCTGCTCTGTGATGTCCCAAGCCCGTAACGTCTTCAGGTTCATGCCCTTCAGGTCATTGAATGCCAAGCGCTGTTCGCTTCCTTTGTTCTCGACATTGCGGAACCACAGGTATTTCGAGCCCTTCAGGCGCGCGTTGCCATCTGTTGCCTCGTAGATAAACCGGGGCAGATGCTCCGATACACGCCCTTAATCCTCACGCCTCACCTTGAACCAGGCGGCGTACATGGCGGGCAGACTGAGCAGGGTGAGCGCCGTGGCCACGATCAGCCCGCCCATGATGGCCACTGCCATCGGCCCCCAGAAGGCGCTGCGCATCAGCGGGATCATGGCTAGCACCGCGGCGGCCGCGGTCAGCATGATGGGACGGAAGCGACGCACGGCGGCATCCACAATGGCGGTCCAGCGATCCACCCCGGCGGCAATGTCCTGCTCGATCTGGTCGATCAGGATCACTGAGTTGCGGATGATCATGCCGTTCAGCGCGATGATGCCGAGCGTGGCCACGAAGCCCATGGGCTTGTTGAGCAGCAGCAGGGTGAGCGAGGCGCCGACGATGCCGAGCGGGCCGGTCAAAAAGACCAGCAGGCTGCGCGCGAAGCTGCGCAGCTGCAGCATCAGCAGCGTGAAGATGATGAAGAGCATGAGCGGCACCTTGGCGGCTATCGAATTCGTGCCGCGCTTGGATTCCGCCACCGTGCCGGCGATCTCGATCCGGAAGCCAGCCGGCAGCTTTGCCCGCAGCGCCTGCAGCTGCTCATCCAGGCGCAATGCCACTGTCGCACCCTGTATGCCCTCGCGCACATCTCCCTGCACGGTGATGGCGTAGTTGCCGTTGTAGCGCCAGAGGATGCCGGGCTCCCAGTCGAACCGGGCATGGCTGACCTGCGCCGAGGCGATGGAGGTGCCGCTGGCGGTCGGCATATAGGCACTGGCAAAGGCGGTGATGGTGTTGCGCTCGGCTTCGGGCTGGCGCAGCACGATGGGAAGCTGGCGGTTGTCTTCGCGGTAGAGCCCGATCGGCAGGCCCGCCAGGATGGTTTCGCTGGCCCGGGCCACGCCTGCGTTGTCGACCCCAAGCGCCCGCGCGCGCGCCTGGTCGATGTCGAGGCTCAGGACCTTGATCTCCTCGTTCCAGTTGTCGTTGATGCCGCGCATGTCGGCGTCCAGGCGCAGCACGCCCTTCACGTTCTCGGCGATGGCGCGTACCTGCGCGGGGTCCGGGCCAACCACGCGAAACATCACCGGGTAGGGTACAGGCGGTCCATTGGGCAGCAGCTGGACGCGTGTGCGGACTTCCGGGAACTCCTGCGCCAGCAGGCGCGGCAGCTCGCGGCGGATGCGCTCGCGGTCCTCGTGCGAGGCCGGCAGCACAATGAGCTGGGAGACGTTGTCCTGCGGGAAGATTACTTCCAGGGGCAGGTAGAAATGCGGCACGCCAGAGCCGATAAATGACGACACCGATGTCACGCCTTTGATGTCGTTCAGCCGCTTTTCGACGCGAGTGGCCAGGTTCTCGCTGGCGGCAAACGATGAGCCTTCCGGTAACCAGAGGTCGACGAGGATCTCGGGACGGCTGGAATCGGGGAAGAACTGCTTCTCCACCGCCTGCATGCCGGCGATGCCCAGCACCAGCGCGCCGACGGTGGCGCCGATAGTGAGCCAGCGGTGTTGCACGCAGTAGTCCACGGTGCGCCGCACGCTGCGGTAGAAGGGGGTGTCGAACACTTCGCCGTGGCAATGCGGCTGATCGCGCAGCAGCTTGTAGCCGAGATAGGGCACGAAGTAGATCGACACGAACCAGGAGATCAGCAGCGCCGCCGTGGTCACCGCGAAGATGGCGAAGGTGTATTCACCCACCGCGGAGTTGGCGAGGCCGATGGGCAGGAAGCCCGCTGCCGTGATCAGGGTGCCGGTCAGCATGGGCATGGCGGTGGCGCTGAAGGCATAGGTGCTGGCGCGCAGGCGGTCCAGGCCTTCCTCCATTTTACGCACCGTCATCTCGATGATGATGATGGCGTCGTCCACCAGCAGGCCGAGCGCGATGATGAGCGAGCCCAGTGAGATCTTGTGCAGGTCGATGCCGGCCCAGTTCATCACCAGGAAGGTGGCGGCGAGCACGGTGGGAATGGAGAGCGCCACCACGAGGCCGGGGCGGGTATCGATGCGCCAGGGGTTCTTGTGCAGGCCGAGCGCGAGAAAACTCACCCCCAGCACGATGATGAGCGCCTCGGCCAGCACGCGCAGGAATTCGTGTACGGACAGCGCCACTGCCGCCGGCTGGTCCTGCATCTGCTCGAGTTCGATACCAACCGGCAGGTGCTGACGCAGTTCGGCGGTGGCAACATTCAGGCTTTCGCCCAGCTTGATGATGTCGCCGCCCTTGGCCATGGAGATGGCCAGTGCGGTGACCTCGCGACCGTTGTGCCGTACTTTCGGCGCGGGTGGGTCTTCGTAGCCGCGCACGATGGTGCCGAGGTCGCCGAGGCGAAAGGTACGGCCGTTGAAGCGCAGTGGCAGCGCGCGCAATGCCTCGACGCTGTCGAACTGGCCCCCGATGCGCACCTGCAGCGTGTCGCTGGGGGTGTGCAGCTCGCCGGCGAACGCCACGGCGTTCTGTGCGTTCAGGGCGGCAACCATCTCGGGCAGGCCGATGCCGAGCCGTGCGAGCTTGCGCTGCGAAATCTCGACATGGATTTGCTCCTGCTGGAGGCCGAGCAGCTCAACCTTGGCCACAGTGGGCACTTGCAGCAGCCGCTGACGTATCAGATCGGCGTGATCGCGCAATTCGGCGGACGAGAAACCGTCACCGGAGAGGGCATAGATGACGCCATATACATCGCCGAATTCATCGTTGAACACCGGCCCCTGCACGCCTGCCGGCAGGTGCTGGCGCATGTCGCCGATTTTCTTGCGCACCGTATACCAGATTTGAGGAACGTCCCTGGCCTGGGTGGAGTCCGTGAGTTCTATCAGGAAGGTGGTCTCGCCGGGCTTGGAATAGTTGCGGATCCTTTCCATGCTCGGCATTTCCTGCAGCGTCTTCTCGATGGGGTCGGCGACCTGCTGGGCCATCTGCGTGGCGGTGGCGCCGGGCCAGAAGGCGCGGATCACCATGATGCGGTAGGTGAAGGGGGGATCTTCGTCCTGGCCGAGCTGGAAGTAGGCGGCGCTGCCGGCGATAAGCAGCACGATGAGCAGGTAGAGGGTGATCGCCGGGTTCTGGATGGCGATGCGCGAGAGGTTGAAGCGCTCGGCGGTCCGGCCGGCAGCGGCGTTGTTGTGGTCAGGGTGGTGGTTGGTCGTCATGTCGGATTCCCGTGCTCAGCGCTTGGGCGGTGTGAACGGGACGACCTTCTGGCCCTCCGCGAGCATATGCACGCCGGCCGTCACGACCTGCTCGCCGAAGGCGAGGCCCGCCACGATCATGTCGTTGCCGTCGGCGCCGACGATCTGCACCGCCCGCTGTTTCACGGTGGAGGAAGGCGCGTCGTAGACCCATACCAGTGATTGTCGGTTCTTGCCAAACACCGCTGACACGGGCAGGCGCACGCCACCGCCTTTCGGCGCGGGCAACGTCAGGTACAGCGTGGCGGACTGGCCGAGGGCGAGGGCATCGGCCGGCGCCTTCACGGTGTAGCGGGCGCGGAAGGTGCGGGTGACCGGGTCGGCGGCGGCGGCGAGCTCGCGCAGCGTGGCTGGCAGTCTCATGTCAGGGCGCGCCCACAGCGACACTTCGGCCCTTGCTGCCCGGGCCAGCATCGTACGATTCTCGGGGAATTCCACTTCGATTTCGCGCGGGCCGTCCTGCGCGAGCCGGATCACCTGCTGGCCGGCCCCGACGACTTCGCCGACATCCGCCAGCACCGCCACCACGATGCCGTCGCTGTCGGCGCGTAGCACGGTATCGGCGAGGCGGTTCTTTTGTAGCGAGAGGCCACTTTCTGCCTGTTGCATTTGTGCTTCCGCTGCAGAGAGTTCAACGCGCTTGCGCTCCAGGTCCGTGGCGGAAACGAAACCTTTTTTAGCGAGTTCTTGATAACGCGAATAGTCGGCGCGCGCGTTCTCCATCCGCGCGGTGGCAGCGGTGAGCGCCGAGTCGGCGGACTGGTCGGAGAGATGGAAGTCGCGTGCGTCAAGGCGAGCGAGCTCCTCGCCACGGCGCACGCGCTGACCGCTTTCCACACGCCGTGAGATGAGCTTTCCGCCGACTCGAAAACCCAGGCCAGACTCCACGCGCGCCTTCACATCCCCGGCGAGTTCTGCCACGTTAACGCCCTGGGTTTCACCTGCCGTCATCAGCTTGACCGGGCGAGGGGGCGAAAGAGGGGGATCTTCGCGACAGGCACAAAGGGCCATGGCAGCAGCAACGATGAGCAGGGAGGGGGAAATTGTTCTTTTCATTGACGTTTTTTCTTTTGTCATTTTAGTCGAAGGTGGAAGCCGTACCCGGGCTGCCAGCTGTAGGCACCTGCTCGCGGACAAAGGCGTGTTCAGAAATTATCGGCGGCGAGACGAATACGAGGCAGCATCCATCATCAAATGATGAGGGTCGGTAATCGAGCAATAGGACTGCACTCTGTTGAATTTCCTGACTGAAAACAAGTTGGCCTCGATAGCGAAGAATGCTTTTGCGGCGCTGCAATTGCTTGTGGCGGATCACAATGGCCCCCTGTGCATGGACGATGGTTTTTCCAAGTGCCCTGCTGGCAATTGCTCTATAGCTCTATAGCTCTATAGCTCTATAGCTTGTGCCTGCCATGAATCAGGCTGGCGCGTAATGCCACCGCCAAGCACTTCCACATCATGCGGACTGCATTGCCGCCAGGATACGATAAACATCAGCTTCATCCATGTAGCGGGGGACGGGATACATGCCATGCGCCTCGTCCAGCGCCTTACGAGCGATGGCGGGATAATCGTTCGAGCGCAGCATGCTGGCGGATAGCTGCAGTGGCAGCGCCGCCAGAAGCGCACCTACTCGCTGTATGAGGGCGTCGGCAGCGGCAGCATCGTTCGCTCTCAGGTCTGCCAGCCCCAGCATTCGCGCCAGACGGGCAAGCCGCGGTTCGCGGGCGGAAAGATTGAATCTGAGGACATGGGGCAGCACCATGGCATTTGCCCGGCCGTGCGGCACGGCATAGCAAGCGCCGAGCTGATGGGCAATCGCATGCACATAGCCGATGGCCGAGGTATTCAGGCAGATTCCGGCGTAGTGGGACGCCAGCGCCATGGCTTCACGTGCCGCCAGGTTGGAGGGCTCAGTGCAGGCCCGCTCGAGATTATCCAGGATGAGCCGTATCGCCGTTCCGTTGAGGCGGTCGGTGTGCGGATTGGCAAACTCGCTCATCCAGCCTTCCAGCGCATGGGTTAGCGCATCGATGCCCGTTTCGGCGGTTACCGCGGCCGGCATGCCGGCCGTGATGCGCGGATCCAGGGCGGCGGCCAGCGGAATCATCGCGGGATCGACAACCAACGCTTTTTCGTGGGTGACGCTATCCGAAATGACCGCCGCGATGCTGGCCTCCGAGCCCGTGCCGGAGGTGGACGGCACGACAAAAAGCGGCAATGCCGGCCGCCGGCCCTTGAGCACCCCTACCAGCTGACGCGGCGATTTGCCGGTCGACGCCGCCAGCGCGATCACTTTGCCGGTATCGATGGCCGATCCGCCCCCCACCACCAGCACGGCATCTGCGTTGGCCGATCGACAGGCGCGCAGGCCCGCCTCCACGACTTCAAAGCTGGGATCCGGCCTCACGCCGTCATAAAGCGCGGTCGCCACGCCGCGGTCATGCAATGCGGTGGCAAGCGGCGTGATGACGCCCAGCCGTTTCAGCACATCGTCCGTCACGATCAGAACACGGCGATAGCCTTGGTCGGCAATGCTGTTGCAAAGCCGGAGGGCGGCGCCTTCCCCGATGAAGATCAGGGGCTGGCTGACGGGTAATACCTTGATGATCGCCTTGAGGGCACCGAGCTTGGGGAGGGCCGTGAGGCGGCTGAGCAATGCGGGCATGGTAAAGAATCCGGAGCAGGCTGGACCTGCTGACTTCATGAAGGCGGTGGAGAAATCACGCGCTCTCTGAAGGGGAGCGCGTGATTTCTCCAGAGGCCCGGCGCTAAACAAGGCATCGCTTCTCAGGCCGCCGCCTTTTCCTGCGCAAGCGCCTTCGCGGCCATCGCGTCGTTGTCGCGCAGCAGGTCCTGCTCCGAGAGCTGGCTGGCGTTCTTGCCGCCGGCATAGGCCAGCAGGCCGGCCTTGTCGTAGTAACTGCGCATGCGGTCGGACAGCAGGCCGATGTATTCGAGATTGGGCACCAGGCGCTGGAACATGATGCTGCGGAACTTGGTCATCGCCGGGGAATTGGCGATGATTTCGTTCCACTGCCGGCGCGACAGCTTGTGCTCGAACCATTCTTCATAGATCTCGTGCGCGAAGAAGCGGTTGCGCATCAGCATGGCCACCTCGAAGGCCCAGTCCTCGCGCTCGCGGCGCTCGGCATCCGACAGTTCCTTGGAAATGTGCTCGCGCAACGCCAGCACCCCGTAGTGGACGTGGCGCGCCTCGTCCTGGATGACATAACGCAGCAGATTCTTCAGCAGGGGCTCGCGCGTCTGGTTGTACATGGTGGAGAAGGCGCCGAGCGCCAGGCCCTCGACCATGATCTGCATGCCGAGGAACTTGATGTCCCAGCGTGAGTCGGTGAGCAGGTCGTCGATGATCACGAAGAGGTTGTCGTTGACCTTGTACATGCGCTCCAGCTTGGTCTCCAGGTAGCGCAGGAAGACCTCCAGATGGCGGCCCTCGTCCATGACCTGCGTGGCGCCATACAACTTGGCATCGACCCACTTCACCGATTCCGTGCACTGCGCAGAAGCGTAAAGCGCGCCCTGCTCACCGTGCATGAACTGCGACAGCATCCATGAGGCGAAGTGGTGGCTGAGGGTTTGCCGTTGTTGGGCATCCAGCTTGATGCCGTGCTTTTCGAGTACGTCGAACGGGACAAACGGCGTATCGCCGAGCAGGGGGATCTCCGGATTCATCGGGTCGA
Source organism: Moraxellaceae bacterium (assembly GCA_030684415.1). Classification (GTDB taxonomy): domain Bacteria; phylum Pseudomonadota; class Gammaproteobacteria; order Pseudomonadales; family Moraxellaceae; genus UBA2031. Next base: position 41,078 of record JAUXNL010000035.1, read on the forward strand.
CCTGCGTGCTCCAGTCCAGCTGCCATTCGCCGTCCCACTGATTGGCCACGGCGCGGCGGTATAGGTCATACATCTCGGGGAAGTCGGAGCCGTAATTAAGGTCGAAATGCACCGGGTGTCCGGATCGCATCAGTACGGCATCGTCGCCTTTTCCCTTGCGCTGCCAGAGGCCGCGGTAGGCGGAGGGCAGCATGCCCATGCCCACTTTCGGGTCGCGGATTTCCGCCACCAGCGCCACGTTTTCGAGCACTTTGGTGACTTTGTTCTGCATGGGCAGCGGCAAGCCGTCGAGCATGCGGTCGAGGCGAGGGCGCTTCACGGGCCTATCCATTCTGTTTCTCCTGTGCGGGCATGAGAGGGCTCTGCCCGCCGGCGAAGGCTTCGAGCAGGGCATTGATCTTGCGCTCGTGGCGCAAGGCGAACAGCCGGTTGACGGCCGGCAGGACAACGTGCAGCAAGGGGGCGATCTCGTCATCGTCCAGAGAGGAAAGCTTTTCCTTGAACAGCTGAACCTCGGCGTCGAAAAGGCAATCCACCGCGTGGGTAATAAAACGCATGTCGTGCGGTGAGAGCCCTCGCGCCGGGCCGAGGCCGGTGCTGCGAATCGCCTGCCAAAGCTGCAGCACCTCGGCCTCGGCGGGATCGGGAACATCCTCGTCGTCTGAGCTGATCATGCCGGTCTCGCGCAGCGTCGCCACCTCCTGCGCCGGCAGGCCGATTTTCTTCGCAAGGGCGGCGACCGACACCTGTCCCGGCTGCGACGCTGCCAGGAGATCGGCGAGCCGCTGCTGGCGGATGCGTCCGATCAGGGCGCGTTGGGTGGGCGTGAAGTCATAGTTGTCGTGATCGTGGAGCAGCGCCTTGATCGCCTTGAGCGGCAGGAGGTGCTGCTCCTGGAGGTCGCGGATCACCCCCAGGGTGTGCACGTGCTGATCCGAGTACCAGCCCATGTTGCGCGCCGTCTTGTTGGCGGGCGGCAACAGGCCCTCACGGAGGTAGAAGTGGATCGTCTCTTTTGGAACGCCGGTGAGGCGCACCAGGTCGCCCATGCGCAGCTGTCCGGTGCCTGTGCCGTGGGGCGTCATGGCAGCCGCTCCCCGACGCTCACGGCCACCCGGCCATGCGGATAGGCGCAGCAGGCCAGCACGGCGCCAGAGGCAACCTCCGCTTCAGTCAGGCAGTTGGGCTGGTCCATGGCGATATCCCCACTTTGCCGGGTGACGCGGCAATGCCCGCATCCCCCCATGGTGCAGCTGAAGGGCAACGGCAGGCCGGCGCGCAGGCCG
>JAUXNL010000037.1 GCA_030684415.1 Moraxellaceae bacterium
GCCCTGGCCGACCGTCAGATCTATGATGGCCGCAACCTGCTTGGACTGCGCGTCGAAGGTTCCGGACGAACAGGCGACCTGGCCTGGGAAGCTGCGCTTGTCGGGGGCCAGGGCGCCGATGACGGGGCGGGCCAAGGCCCCCGGGTGCGTGTCGATGGCCAGGGACTTCCCCTCATTCTGAGCGATGTGGACAGCAAGGGCCAGGCGACGAATGCAGCCCTGACCGGCGCGATCGAGCGCCCCCTGCTGGGGGGCCAGCTTCGGGTCAATGGTCGTCTCTTCGTCGATCACTTCGAGTACGACGAGCGCAATATCGGTCGGGCCGGCGGGACGCGGGAGATCTCTCACGAAGACTTCGACCTGACCGAGACCGAACACGGCGCCGGCTTCAACCGACCGCTGAGCGCCACTACCAGCCTCGAGCTAATCGGACTGCGGCAGACTGCAGACCGGACGATCGACGCCACCTTCACCGATCTCATCGAGCAGGTCGATTTCGACCTGGAGAGCGAGACGGTGGAGACCATCGGCCGCGGCGTGCTGCGGTGGCGTCAGACTGAGGCCCTGTCGTGGGAGTTGGGCGCCGAGACGGCCGTGAACACCCTGGAAAGCCGCACAGGGTTTGCTCGGAACGGCGTGTCTGTCGCGTTACCGGCGGCCAATGTCGAGGTCGAGGAGCGACGGGCAGAGGTGTTTCTGAAGAGCGCCTGGCGCGTCACGCCGCGCCTGACTCTGGACACCGCCCTGCGCTATGAGGCGTCCGAGATCAGCGCCAGCGGGGATGTGGCGCTGGAAAAGTCCCTGGCCTTCGCCAAGCCGCGCCTGGCCCTGAGCTGGGCGCATGATCCTCAGACTCAACTGCGTTTCAGTATTGAGCGCAGTGTCGGCCAGCTGGACTTCGACGACTTCGTGGCCTCGTCCTCCCTCAACACTGGAGTGCTGACGGCTGGCAATCCCGATCTGGATCCAGCCCAGGAGTGGCAGTTCGAAGCCGCCCTGGAGCGGCGGTTCTGGACGAGCGGGGCTGCAGTGATCACCCTGCGCCGGGCCGAGATCACCGATGTGGTTGACCGGGCGCCCGTGCGGCTGGCCTCAGGCGACATCTATGACGCCCCGGCCAATATCGGGGCCGGCCTGCGCGAAGAGCTGGCCCTGAACCTTACCCTGCCCATGGAACGTCTTGGACTGAAGGGCGCCCAGCTCCGCAGTGAGGCGACCTGGAGACGCTCAGAGGTCGAGGACCCCACCACAGGCGAAGACCGCGAGATTTCCGGCCTGA